>CALKOP010000149.1 GCA_938091155.1 uncultured Flavobacteriales bacterium
AAGCCCAATGCTGAAATCCACTAAAGAATTTTGTGTCTGTTGGCCAATATAGCTCGTATGAAAAAAGGCTAATGCCAAAAACAAAAGCCGAGAAAATGAATAAGATAGAAACCCACTTAATGAAAGCTTCAAAATTGGAAAAGGCGGACCCAAATGGCCGGCCAATAGCTTTCAAACTTTCAATTAAATAATATCCTAAAAAGGGCAGTAGTAAAAGAACTGGTTGCGCAAAAATTCGCGTTTCACGACCCATGGTAAGAGTGAAAGTTATGAATGCGTTTACACCAAAGTTTAGAATAAACGCCCAAATCCAGGGGCGATCAATCTTAAGGGGGTTCACGAACTTACTTGCGTATAACAAGGTGGCCCCGGTGGCAATAGATAGGCAAAAGGAGGTAAGCGTGTCAATTCCGATATCTGTATCAGCAAATGAGTAATACAAATGTTTGAACCTCACATCTTCCATATAACTAGAAGATTTAGACACTAGGTTAAGAGCCTTTATCAAGATGAATAGGAATACCCCATACGCGGGCACGACCCAACCTACTTGCATGGTTCTTATTAAATTGGATTTACTGAAAAGAGGTCTGTCAAGTATGAAGAAGAAATAGATACCAGGAAGTAGCAAAATGGTAGACTCGCGTGCTATTAGTGCAATGAAAAAGAAAAAACTGAATAAAAGCCAGCTTCGAGACTGCAAGAAAAAGAAGGAAGCGAAAATCGCTACATATTGCCAAGGTTCATCATAGGCATAAATTTCAGCAAATAGACCATGCAATACCCAAAATGAGGTGATATATATGGCTGTAGAGAAATAGGCGTAATTACTCTTACGGACAAGCTTGAGGGTTAATTGGAACAGTAGTATTGTAGATATAAGAATTCCTAGATATTCCACAAATAGAAATGACCATTCCAAGCTGATACCAAGCTGTTCCATCGCTTGAATGAACCAAGTAGTTAAAGGCCTTCTTGCAAATTCTCCAAATTTGACTCTGCTAAGAAAAAAGGCATGTAGATAGCTAGGCTCTAATAACTTGCTACTTGCACCTAAAAAGCGCTCTCCATTTATTAAACTCGGAAAACTTAAGGTATAAAGAAAGTGACCAATTGTAAGCCCAACGCAATATGCCCAATGTATAAGTCGCATTTCACCACAAATAAAACGCTTGTAAATGAACCGCTAGCACCTTTTTAATCAATAGTTGATTCATAGCCATTAGATTCGCGTTTATAACGTCTATTAGTATGAAAAAAGCGTTTTGGATATTGTCAGTCACAATGGTAATAATAGCTGGTTGTAAGGAGGCTAAAAGCCCCCTAGATTTAGTTTTTGCTCCCAGTGATGATGTCGCCTTGGGTAACCAATTGCACGATGAGATTTTAGCAAACCCGAGTGAATACCCTCTTTTAGATGAACCTCAGCATGCTGCTACTATTGCTTATTTGCAAGGAATGTGTGATGAATTAATTGCCACTGGTGAATTGGATTATGCAGAGACATTCAATTACAAGGTTCATATTATAGATGCGGATGTTTTAAATGCATTTGCAGCTCCAGGAGGGAAAATGTATTTCTACACAGGCCTTATTAATTTCCTTGAGAATGAAGATGACTTAATGGGTGTTATGGGACACGAAATTGCTCATGCAGATAGAAGGCACTCAGTAAAACAAATGATTCAGAACTACGGTGTGCAATGGTTGTTAGGTGCAGCTATAGACGAAGATCCAGGACAGGCCAGTGTAGTGTTAGCCCAAGTAGCTGGTGCCGGAGCGGCCCTCAAGTTTAGTCGATTTGACGAATCGGAAGCTGATTCATATTCAGTAGATTATTTGGCGAAGACTCCTTATAGATGTGATGGCGCTGCAATATTTTTTGAAAAATTAGATTCTGTAGGATTAGTATCAGGAACTCCTGAGTTTTTAAGCACACACCCAAAATCGGAAAATAGAGTCATTGATATAAAAGCAAAGGCTTTGGAAATAGGTTGCAGCACTGAGTATTATGCTCCTGCTAGCTATGATGATTTTAAAGCATTACTTCCATAGTATTTTTGATTGTGGCTTAGCCTCTAACTTATACATTTGAAACACGAATAAAATCACGAAATATACCAGATGAATTTACATGAATACCAGGGGAAATCAATTCTCAGAAGCTTTGGCGTTAAAATACAAGAAGGAATTGTTGCTGAATCAGCTGAGGAGGCTGTTGCAGCTGCTAAAAAAATGCAGGAAGACACAGGTACAGGATGGTGGGTTATCAAGGCCCAAATTCACGCTGGTGGTCGCGGAAAAGGAAGCATAGTCGGTTCAGAACAAAGAGGTGTCGCGATTGCGAAGTCTTTAGATGATGTTAAGACAATCGCTTCAAATATTCTTGGAGGTGTTTTAGTAACCATTCAAACTGGTGAAGTAGGTAAACAAGTGAATAAGATTTTAGTTGCTCAAGACGTTTATTACCCTGGTGAAAGTGAGACAAGTGAGTTTTACGTGAGCGTGCTTCTAAATAGAGGAACTGGAAGGAACATGATCATGTATAGTACCGAAGGCGGTATGGATATTGAAAAGGTAGCTGAAGAAACCCCACATTTAATATTTACTGAAGAGATTGATCCCAAAGTTGGATTGATGCCATTTCAAGCACGTAAGGTGGCATATAACTTAGGGTTGTCAGGTGCTGCATTTAAAGATATGGTAAAGTTCATTGGG
>CALKOP010000150.1 GCA_938091155.1 uncultured Flavobacteriales bacterium
TTTTCCCCTTTTTTCAAGCTAAAGAGGGGGCTGATCATCATGGTTTTCTATCACTGGTGTTATTCAATACCGTAATTGGCTTTTTGTTAGTGACGACTGCCTTTTGGCTCTTACGAGACATAATTACGACAAATCAAGATTCTCAGTTGTTTAAATCGTTTTATCTAGTAGTGCCATTACTTTCATTTTTAACCCTGCTCAATTGGGTTTTTGAAAGCTACCTCAAAGTATTACTCAAAACTAGTTTCACCTCTTTTTTAAATAATGTTTTACTAAAGTTTCTGTGGCTTGCTAGCGCAATTGCATATTACTATGAGTGCCTAAATATTGAACAATTTGTATGGATCTATTGCTCCGTGCATTTGGCTCTGGTAATTGTAATGGTCGCTTATTTGAGTTATCTCAAGGAACTATCTTTTAAACTCAATTTTTACTACTACAAGTGGCGTGTTTTAAAGAATATTTATCGCTACGGTGCTTATTCAATATTGGATAATACCAACTCGGCTTTGATGAATAATCTTGATAAGATCATGCTAGGGTTTTTAATTATGGATGATCTGCGAAGTGTTGCGATATACACAGTGGCAAGTCATCTAAGTGGGATAGTGATAATTCCTTCTACTTCAATGAATCGTATTCTGACTCCATTAATTGCTCGGTATTGGAAAAAGAAGCAACGTGAAAAAGTTGAGAAGGTATACGAACAAAGCACAATCATTAACCTATTACTTACTGGAAGCTTATTCGTTTTGGTTTGGACAAACATTGATGGGATAATGAATCTCGTGGATGAGGATTATGCATCAGGCATTTATGCAATTCTATTCTTAATGCTTTCTAGGTTAATTGGAGTGTCGTTCGGTTTAAATGGTGACATACTTCTTGTGTCTAAGCACTACTGGTTTAATACAGTATCGGGTGCAATTCTGATAGCTCTCATGATGATATTCAATTATATTTTCATTCCAAGTATGGGTATAGTTGGAGCGGCATTAGGTACGTTATTAGCAAGAACCTTTTACAATATTATACGGCATGTTTTTCTTTACAGGGAGGAAAAACTAAATCCATTTACTATCAAAAATATATACGCGGTTATTGTGCTCATCGCAGCTTTAATTATTGGATCAAATGTCCATATCCCATCTTTGCATTTTATCGTGGAGATTGTGATAAAAGGACTACTCGTGTCAGGCATATTATTTGTGCCGCTATATTACCTCAAGATTTCAGAAGATTTAAATGAGATGTTTGATAATATTATTAGAAAGCTGCTGAGTCGTATTTCGAAATAGTCAATAATACCCGAGGTTTCCTAAAACATCCATTCCTGTGCGCTCTGCAAATGCTCGATTGCTTAACTTAAAATGCTCTATAAGTTCACCGAGTACGCCATTTGCAATATTTTCTTGTTTCAATTTCTGATATATGTCTAAGTTGCTTCTCTGATTAGAGTTATCGTTAGAGTCTAATAATTTAGGATCAAATTTGGCAGCCGTAATTCCATTGTCCAGAAAGTTGCACAATCGATCAATTTCATTTTCAGGCTTCGCTTTTAATCCCTCTGAAACAATATAATGCACCTTGTCCGATCTAAAGATTGTCTCTAATTTTTTATTTAGAGTATCAAGTTCATAGTAAGGGATGTTAATCGACTTCACCTTCTTTTTATTACATAGGCATGAACCTCCATTAAACGGTGATTTTCTCCAAAGCTTATTCTTAATGGAATTGCCACATATGGGCCACATACATTCAGACTGTCCAGCATAGTCCAATGCCTCCTTAAGCGAATAAGGTTTGAAAATACCAGTTGATATATCGTGCACATACCTTGAGAATATAAGATCAATCGGATTCCTGATTGATATAAGTATACGAAGGTGTTCAATGTGGTTTTGTAAACTACCCAAGGCGCTCAAGGCCTCATCCAGTTTATAGGGTCTCATAATAACTTCATGAGACATTAAACAATTTTGTTGCTTCGAGTTGGGAATAGTCTTAATTATGGCTTTTGCATCCAGGTTTGCGGTTTTGGCGAATTGATAGACCCAATCAAGATTATCTCTTTCATCACCTAATCTATTGATGTATCGACCAGCGTAATCTATCCCCGATATATTAGGGAATATATGCTCTTGAAGAAAAGTTGTTGCCGTTTTGGCGTATCCAATATGCAGATTTAGAATCATTTACAAATATCTATACTCCGTTAGCATTTCTTTTAAACTAGTATTTAGTAGGTCAATTTCGGTACTTGTAAATTGTGTTTTATACCTCTCAATGTTGTTTTTCGAAAGTTCGGTTTTAAGCATAGAATCTTGAACGTTTAATCCGGCAAAGGCACCGAAGCTTTCTAAGGTTTTACTTGTATCCATCACAAGATCTTCAAATCGAATTTCTTGGAAAAAATCATTCGGGATTTTCGACCGTTGTTCAAACCAGTTATTCATTACTTCTAAGTACCATGAGATGCATTGCCCTAGATCATTAGGGGCCCAACGTTGGCTCATTAGAGATGCCAGCACATCACGGGGGTCCCTGACCATATGGATCATTTTTCCATTTGGAATAACTTTACTTATTGACTCCGCAAATAATAAACTGTGAGTATTGTCTTCAACGAGAAAATTTTTATTCTGAGCGATGCAAATAGCCGAGAAACATGCATTAAGAAATTTGCGAAGGGGTTTTACTAGATCTAATTGAGATGCTTTTTTTGAGAAGTACATCTCATTGTTTTTGATTCCTTCCGGAGTTCCGGGCCACCTAGCATGATAATTGAAATCAGCGAGCGAAGAAATTAAACGATTGACCAAATCCTCGTATCCGGGAATCCATTTATTCAACTCCCAACCTGCGTATGGCGCAGGGCTAGTGTCTTTATTTTTTAATGCAGCGTTATTGTCATTCTTCAGTTCTCCTAATGAAAGTAAAAATGACTCAAGATCTTTTATTTTAGCATCTGCCCAATATGGAGTCCAGTAGGAGGGATATGTATTATAAAAGTCAAACACTCCACGAGGGTCTACTGTAAACCGATATTCGAAGGGCAATGTGGCTACATTACTATGCTGACTTAAGATTTCTTTGAAAATATTGGTGCCAGATCTACCAGTTCCAGTAATGAATATGACATTGCTTTCTGTCATTATCTTACAATGACTCGAATTGCCTCAAAAGCTTCAGCGTATTCAATGCCAACTTGTAAGCCACGATAATTCGCGACCCCACGGATGAGTTTGTCTTTAGCATAAAGTCGCTTCGATTGTGATTTGTATTGCTCCATGGAGGCGACCTTTTTGGTTATGTTGTCTTCATTCAGTTCGACAAAACACTGTGAGCTAAACTGAAAATTATTCCAGATAAATTCATAACCTAAAAGAGTTGTGTTTTTAAAAGCTCTTTTTGCCTCCATGCTGATAGTACCATGATCCTGATGGATATCGAAACTTGATGGGCAAAACACTAAATCAGGGTTTAATTCGCGATTAAGTTTTACCAGATCTTCTAAAATTTCTTGTCTGTGAGACGGGAAATGGCGAACTCGATAATTTAATATTTTAAGGTTTTCAGGTGTTATACCAAGTTCCTTTGTGGCTGCTTTAACCTCGTGTGTTAGCACATCTTTCGGAAAACCCTCCGGAACAGACTCCTCACAAGTAGAAAAGGCTGCGTAAACCACCTTTTTTCCCATT
>CALKOP010000151.1 GCA_938091155.1 uncultured Flavobacteriales bacterium
ACTCTCAAATCAATTTTCTAAGCGATATCTGAGGAGGCAGTCCTTTCCATTAAGCTCTGAACAAAACTGTAGACTTCCCATCTGGTCAGTAATTAGAATTTTGGACACGGCACTAAGTATCGCTTCCGTGAAAATTTTCTGATATCCAAAGTTGATGCAAACTCGAATTGTATTGATAATTCATGAGCCCCTCCTGTGGGAAATCTGAATAATCCTAGATCATAGCTATACGCAACCGAAAATCTATCTGATTGATACCCTAACCAAAAGACGATAGCGTCATGATTCAATCGTTTAGACGGACTAAATTCCCAAAGCATCTGTCTGTATAGCATGCCATATGAGAGAATTTTATATCGAAAATTAACCCCTACTTCATGTTGTTTCCATTGTCGCTGCCAAATTAAACTTGACAAAACTACCAACGAATACAGTTCCACTTTCTTAATGTCTTTTTTAGTCCAAATTTTCGCTCCCCCTTGAAAAGAATAGGACGGAGGCATCCTGGCATCAAGGTTTTTCAGAGAAATATTCGGCGCATTAAAATGATGAACAGAAGTGCCTACCCACCAATTTTTTTGAAATAGAAGAATGCCTGTACCCAAATCAATGAAATTTACCCTTGACATATTCAATTGACTCACTGAGCCACTGACAGGCGCACGCAGAATTATTTGATCTCCAAAAATTAATTTTGAAATATCTAGTCCGATACGCCCATAACCAGAACTTAAACCCATGCGCAGTCTCATGTTTCTAGACAGCCTCAAGTTATAAGCATAATTTAGGGAGAACTGTCTTGTTGTAAGATTCATACTACCGGCATTATCCTGTAGATAAAGAGCCGCAAAGCCACTATTAAATTCATCAAAATTTAGCTCTACTGAGGCGCTAGATGTAACGTAATGTGCTTTCAGTGCAGGCCATTGGTTTCGATAATTCAGATTTGCTTTAGACCGAATCGTATTCCCCGCAAAAGCTGGATTATAAAAAACCGGATTGCGAGTAAATTGGGAAAAATGTGGCTGCTGCGAAAAAGCAATGGATACCGAAAATATCGCGCCCAGTATTACCAATATATACTTATGTTCTCGAATCATCAGCGAATCAATAATACTTCACCTTTTCGATTGAATCTTTGTCCTGTTATGAAGGCCCCAGTAACATGCCATAAATAGACATCCTGCTGGCAAACCTTTTGATTGTAGTATCCAGTCCAGCCCTGAAATATATTTGTAGTGAAAAATAATTCTTGACCCCAACGATTATATATTCTAAATTCAAACTGATCTTCTTGAACTCCATACATAATAGGGAAGAATATTTGATTGTTCAAATTATTTTGATCGATTTGAGAACCTAATTCAAACTCATCATCTAAATAAAATGGAGATTGAAATTGTCCTGAACCTTCGAATTCAGTATTCGGCATAAATGCATTAGGGACCTCAAGATTCCCCTGAGGTTTAATGTAGATTGGAATAACCGAAAGATATTCATCTCTGCACCCCTCATTGGTCCATATCTCGAGTGATGGGTAATATGAACCTTGATCCAAATAATTATGCCTTGGGTTGGTATCTGAAGAATTTGTATTATCTCCAAAATCCCATCTTATAGAGTCTAAGTGTGAGGAAAAATTTTTAAAAAAAACAGGTTCCCAAGGCAAATTATTAATCTCCTGAGGATTAAAAGTAAAACTAGCCTCTGGCGATGCGTTCACCTTGACTGCTCCCGCAACTTTAACAGTATCAAAATCACCTCCGTAACCAGAAACAATGAGGGTAACATCAAAAACTCCCGTATCCAAGTAAGAGTGAACTGGAAATTCTTCGTTAGAGAATGTGCCATCTCCAAAATCCCAAAACCAAGAGACAACATACTTCGTTTGGTTGAAAAACTTTACGGAAAGAGGAGAACACCCTTCAATAATAGTGTCAAATGATACAACTGGGTATGGGGGTAGAATTCTAATTTCTAATGAATCGGAATTAGAACAATTTGCATTTGTTACATCAAGGTTTATATCGAACTCACCCCAGGTTCCATAGGAATAGACTGGGGGCTGGTAAAGTTCCATAACTGTAGAATCTCCGAAGTCCCATCGATAAGAAGGAAAACCCAAACTTGAATTATTTACTGTAAAAACTGAGTCCTTGGGAAATCTCTGAAGAATTGGACTTGCCAAAAAAGACACAAGAGGTTCAGCCCTAACTAATATCTGACTCGAAAAAGAATCTTGACACCCATACGGTGAAGTGATTTTGAGTTGAACGTTAAAAATAGAATCGAAAGAACCTATATTATGAAATGTATGTATCGGGTCATCATAATAAGAAACGCTGCCGTCACCAAAATTCCATTCAAACAAATTAGCACCAAGTGATAAATTGATAAATTGTAATTTCAGAGGAGAACACCCTTCATTAAGAGAAGCAAAATTGGATTCTAAATGTGGGAGAACGGTAATTATCTGTTCGGATGTATCTCTACAGCCGAATTCGTTTTCAACAACCAATGTCAACCTCTTATTTACTGATGTTGGTTGATAATTAGAAAATTCTTTCGCAAAAGAATCATTATTGATAAGTTCAAAATTATTTTCGACCCCGAACTGCCAATAGTTTAAGATAGCTCCAACACTGTTATTTTGAAATGAATAATCATTGCCCGAACACCAAGTCAATGTATCTATATGAAACTCACTTATTGGATTTGGATCAATTTCAATCAATTGAGAGGTGTCTGCTTCGCAGCCCTCAATTGATGAAACATTAAGTTCAACTAAAATGGAAAAACTATCTAAGCCAAGGTTCTCGAGAAATATAGTTGGCTCAAACAAATTAGAGAGCCCGAGAGTATCTAGAGTCCAATTAAAGATTGAGGCGTAAACGCTTTCATTGGTAATAACTACATCTAAAGGGCTGCAAACAGAATATGGTGCAGTAAAAGAAGCGATTGGCTCTTTGAAAAGCTCAATTTCAATATCAGCTGTATCATTACAGCCATATTGATTTTCAGCCACTAGCGTAGGGAAATAATGAATCGTATCTTGAGTAGAATTGAAAAATATTGTCTCAACCGTATCGAGCGAGTTGATTTCAATGCTATCGCCATTATTGAAGTTCCAGATATAATTAACTGCTCCTGTAGATAAATTGTAGAACTCAACCTCTAATGGAGGACAACCAGAAATAGCGGAGGAGATGAATTGGGCGCTACTATTAGGACAAATAACTACCTGTTTAAGAGTGTCATCAATACATCCTTCTATGGTTGTAACTAATAAATGGACATCTACCGGCATAGCTAGAGAGTCAATATTTTCGAAAGTGTATACTGGATTCGTTAATGAGCTGTAATTTCCATTGTTAAAATCCCAAGACCAGTTCTGGGCATTTTGTGATGAATCACTAAATTGAATTTCCTCTAGGCTACATGCGGAATCAATTGAGTTAAAAGAAGCAAATGGTCTTTTAAAAACCTCAATCTCCAATGTCATAGTGTCATTGCATCCATATATATTTTCTGCAATTAGAGTAGGGTAATAATAAACAGTATCCTGAGTTGTATTGTAATATGTACCCTGAATTGTGTCAAGTGTCTGCTGAATAATACTATCTCCATTACCAAAATTCAAATTAATACTGGTAGCTCCTAAGGACAGGTTATAAAACTCGACTTCAAGGGGTGGACAGCCCGAAATTAAGGAGGCACTGATATTGGCGCTGCTACTCGGTTGCACAGCAATTTGCATCGTTGTGTCATCTAGACATTCTTCAATTGATGTTACTAGTAAATTGACTTGATAAGTCAAAACTATCGTGTCATTGTTTTCAAAAATATGGTTCGGATTTTGCAAATCACTTGTATCCCCATCATCGAAGTCCCAAAACCAAGAAACTGCGTTTGATGAAGAATCAAGAAACTCTAATTCATTTAGACTACAAATTGAATCAAGTGAATAGAATGAGGAGTTTAGATACCTAAAAACAACAATTGAATGAGAAGAAGTATCAGTGCATCCATAAATATTTGAAACAGATAATCTTGGCGCCGCAATTAAAGTGTCTGATGAGTAATTGGAGTATGCCTTGGAGACTGAATCCATGGAGTTAAGCACCAATGAATCCCCATTCTCAAAGTACCAAAAAAACGAATCACCCCCAACCGATTGATTCGCAAATTCAACGAATAGTGGCTGGCATCCGGTATCTTGAGAAACACTGAATTGAGCAGAAACGCCCGGAAAAACCATTATTGTATCATAGGTGGTATCAAAACAATTAAAAGCTGACAGAGTAACCAGTCTGACCAAAAAATTGAGGACTACATTACTGTCGTTAATAAATGTATGAGACGTCGAATTGGATCCACTCGAAAGGGTATCTCCATCCCCAAAATCCCAATCGTACGAAATTCCGCCAGACGCAGTTTGAAATTGAACTTCTAGTGGAGTGCATCCCGAATCAGC
>CALKOP010000152.1 GCA_938091155.1 uncultured Flavobacteriales bacterium
GATTCCATTATATATTGACAAAAGAAGTGAATCACTTAAAGTCATACAACGATTGCGAAATGAAGCGCATCGATTTGGAATTACGCACCATAGGGATAAGAGAAGTAAGGGGACTTTTCAAAGTGAATTGCTGCAAATAGAAGGTATAGGAGAAAAGACATCAAAACAATTACTCAAAGAGTTCGCTAGTGTTGAACGCATTAAGGTTATGTCGTGCGATGAATTGGAGAAAGTCGTGTCAAAATCAGCCGCTAAAAAAATATTTACCCATTTTAGTGGACAATAAAGGGTAACCATTTTTAATGAAATTGTTCGAATCGGAACGGAAGACTTACAGTCCGAAACTCTTCGGGATGAGATTAAGCTTATAAACTCGTTTTTACTACATAGCCTATTTCTCGCCTTTTTTGCTGGATTTGGCGGTATGATTTTGATACCAAAGCATGCACTATTAATTGGAATTTTAACGGTAACCGAGATAATCGCCAAGGCATGTGTCTTGCTGTTAAATCATCTACCGCGATTTTTTATAGCCAAGTTGCTTTTCCAATTTATAACGTTGTTTATTTTCCTCAGTGTTTGTTGGTATTTCGGGTTAGAAATCAACCTTCAGTATTCTATTTTGACTTTGTTCTTTGCGTTGATAGTGATATTTAGAAATAGTTCGAGGGAGGATATGATTGTTACCGCATTATATCTTGCCTTTGGTGCGGCTTCTGTGGGCTATTTGTTTTTCTTTTCGGAGCCCGTTATTATTCTCACAAAACAGGATTTATCTCAGTCATAAGCTTTAGATTGGAGAGTGGGGACACTCAACTTCAAGTCGAAGATAATGGCATTGGAATTTGTGAAGACATGAAGGAAACTGTTTGGAATATGTTTGTCAGAGGAACCCATGAGTCGGCAGGTTCTGGAATAGGACTTTATATCCTAAAGGAGGCCGCAAATATCTTAGGTGCTGAGGTGTCGTTTGAGTCTAAGCTTTTTGTTGGTAGCACCTTTACTTTGACTTTCAGGAAAGTAGATTCACTTAATTAAGTGCGTCTTTCAAAAGGTTTATTTCAATAACAGGGCTTATTCGATCGTATAGAATTCGATATACTGCCGCTGTTATTGGCAACTCAGCTTCATATTTCTTATTCATCTCAATAATTGAGGCTACAGCAAAATAGCCTTCGGCTATCATGCTCATTTCAAGTTGCGCGGCTTTTACACTATATCCTTTCCCTATCATCACGCCAAAGGTTCGATTGCGACTAAATTTAGAATAGGCAGTAACCAATAAATCCCCTAAATAGGCCGAAGACTTCACATCGCGATGCACGGGGTTTACTGCATCAACAAAACATTCAATTTCTCTGATCGCATTGCTGATCAGAACGGCTTGAAAATTATCTCCATAACCTAAACCATGACATATTCCTGATGCAATCGCCATGATGTTTTTCATTACTGCGCTGATTTCAGTTCCAAAAAGATCGTCAGATGCAGATGTCTTCACATACCTGCAGGCCAGTGCGCCAGCCATGTCCTGTGCGATGTCTAAATCCTGACATGCCAATGTCAAGTAGCTCAAACGCTCGAGGGCTATTTCTTCAGCATGACAAGGGCCAGAAATGATGCCGATTCTTTCATATGGAATACCAAATTCTTTGTGGAAGAACTTGGCGGGAATGCTGTGGTATTCAGGTACAATACCTTTGATTGCACTGAATAGAATTTTATCCTCTATTCCTTGGCATGTAAAGCCACTGAAGGTTTTGAAAACAAATGCGGATGGCACTGCAATCACTAGTACATCACTACTTTCTATTACATGTTTTAGGTCAGAATTAGGGTGGATTCTATCTAAATCAAATTCCACTGACTGCAGGTATCGATCATTATGCCTGAATTTCTTGACATAAGCAACGCTGTCTTCGTTTCTAATCCACCAATTTACTCGGTCAGAATTGTTACTCAACAATTTGACAATGGCAGTTGCCCAACTTCCGCTTCCAATTACACCAAAGGTCTTCTCCATTGCCATCAAACCTAATCTAAAAAAGTAGATTTCCAAGGTTTTTAGACGTTGCGTGTAGCCCATTTTTCACAACATTTTTCCACATGTGGAATACAGTTACATGGATTTTTAATGGAATAGGAATTTTGTTGCTTGTTCAGTTTATTCAATTCAAGTATTCTGACTATAAGGCCCTGGTTGATCAAACACAATTTTGGAAAGCCGAAAGACATAAATATATTCTCAGCGTTGGACTTGTATTGGCCGTTACACTGCTGCTGGCAGAAGTTTTTTACCAGCTAATCGCCACTACAAAACGAAATGAACAGGCTGCAATTTGGACGCTATCTGGGTATTGTTATTGCGCTTGGGATTAGTGTGATATGGATGGTGTACCTGAGAAAACTGGATTTTTCGAGCCTGAAAACTGGATTCACATCATCATTGTTTTCATCATGGGTAGCATCACCACTTTTGCCGTGTTTCCGTTAAGCAGGTTTAGTAATGCCCTTGGTTTTTCGTTGAACGGAGAATTGGTTAATGACTTTGTTTATTGCACTGTAGGTATCGGTATGGTGGAGGAATTAGTAAAAATGATTCCACTAATAATCATTATTCAGTTTAAGAAAATTGTAAATGAACCCTCCGATTTCATTTTATATGCTGTCTCTGCGCTTGGTTTTGCATTCATTGAGAACTCACTTTATATCGAAAAATCTGGCTTTTATGCTATCAATGGTCGCGCCCTGATGAGTACAGTGGCACATATGACATTTAGCTCCGTCATAGGTTATTCGTTTATGATCGCCAGTTGTCGCAGGTCAGGTCAGGGCTGGTACTATATTCTTGGCGGATTTCTTTTGGCCTCGGTTATGCATGGGTTTTATGACTTTTGGTTGATTAACCCGATTGCAAAAAAGCCCAATGGGCTTAGTTTTCTGTTTTTTATTTTAACCACGCATTTTTGTTTTATTCTAAAGAATAAGGTAATGAATGCTTCCTATTTTTATGATGAATCCAAGGAGTTTGTCAATGACTCCTTGCGTTATTTCATCATATTATGGATGGTGGTGCTGCTAATGGCATCTACCCTGTTAATTGGGTTGTTTCATGGCAAGCGAATGGCCAACGCCTTTCTTGGTGGACAGCTTTTGTCATTCGGATTCTTGATATACTACCTGGCCTTAGCTTTTAGCCGATTTGTAATATCACCAAAGGGATTAAAGGCGACTGAAATTACCTTTGAAAAGGTAATTCCCGAGGAGCCGGAGTACAGAAAAGATTGGGATAACTTTTATGAAAACAAGGACTAGATAAGTCGTTCAAGAACAATTAGTTCCTGTTTAGAACATTTTCTTTTTCAGTCAAAACTCAGTCCCTTTCTGGCCGCATTTGTGGAAACAGCAAAACATCTTGTATGGAGGTCTGATTTGTTAAAAACATTACCAGTCTATCGACTCCGATGCCCATACCAGATGTGGGCGGCATTCCATATTCCAGAGCTCGTAAAAAGTCTTGGTCAATAAACATGGCTTCATCATCACCTTTTTCGCTCAACTTCATTTGTTCTTCAAAGCGCTTGCGTTGATCGATCGGGTCGTTCAGCTCCGTATATGCATTAGCCAACTCTTTACCATTTAAAATCAATTCAAATCGCTCTGTCAACTCTGGGTTGTCACGATGAATTTTACAAAGTGGGCTCATTTCTTTTGGGTAGTCCATTACAAATGTGGGCTGTATGAAATTGGGCTCACATTTTTCTCCAAAAATTTCGTCCAATAGCTTGGCTTTACCCATGCTTTCATCGGTTTCAATGCGGAGTGACTTACAGAATGTTCGAAGTTCATCTTCGGACATTTTTGAAACGTCAGTTCCAGTAAATTTTTCGATGGCACCTAAGAATGTAATTCGATTGAACGGCTGCTGGAAGTTGATTTGATGTTCACCTAGTGGAATTTCCGTCTTATCGTGTAAGTCCATCACCGCTTTCTCAATCATTTCTTCAGTGAACTCCATCATCCACTCGTAGTCTTTGTAGGCTACGTAGATTTCCATGACGGTAAATTCTGGATTATGGGTGCGATCCATTCCCTCGTTTCTGAAATTTCGTGAAAACTCATACACACCATCAAACCCTCCAACAATCAGTCGTTTCAGATAGAGCTCATTGGCAATTCGCATATACATTTCTATGTCCAGCGAATTGTGATGCGTTGTAAAAGGACGGGCTGCTGCACCACCTGGAATAGGTTGTAGCACAGGTGTGTCCACTTCAAGATAGCCCTTGGCATTAAAAAACGATCGCATCGAATTGATGATCTTAGTACGTTGTTCAAACACCTTTTTTACTTCAGGATTTACGACCAAATCTAGGTAGCGCATGCGATATCGCTGCTCTTTATCCGCAAAACCATCATGCACATTCCCCTCTGCATCGGTCTTTACAATCGGCAGTGGTTTTAATGATTTAGATAGTACAGTAAGCTCACTAACATGTATAGAAGTCTCGCCAACTTTTGTTTTGAAAACATATCCCTTAACTCCAATAAAGTCACCAATGTCAAGTACTTTTTTGAAGACATCATTGTACATGATTTTGTCATCTTCTGGACAAATTTCGTCGCGGTTCACATACAATTGAATGCGACCCGTGTGATCCATTAACTCCGCAAATGAAGCCTTACCCATGATGCGTTTACTCATCATTCTGCCTGCCAGACAAACTTCCCAACGCTCGTCTTCCTCGTTGAATTTACCTTTCACCTCAACCGCATTGCTATCTAATGGATACAAGGCTGCTGGATATGGATTAATACCAAGTTCTCGCAATCGGTTAAGACCTTCTCTGCGCTCTACCTCTTGATCGTTTAATTCGTGTGCCATTGACTTCTAAGCTAAAATTTGCGGGCAAAGATAGAATCAACTGCATAGTTCATAGAATAAGTTGAGATCACAGAAATGAAGGTTCAATAATGCCTAGTATATTTGCCAGCTTATGAGCAAATCAATGAACGATTTAGTGCTTGAATTTCCAGCACAAGTGAAGGAGGCAATGACGATTGCTTCTGGTTTTGAAGGCAAACTTTCGAGAGATTTTGACAATGTTTTGATATGCGGTCTTGGCGGCTCTGGCATCGGGGGGACAATATTGTCGCAGCTCATTGGGGGAGAGTCTTCCAAGCCAATCATGGCCTCTAAAGACTATAACATCCCTGCCTTTGTTGGCCCAAATACGCTGGTTATTGCTTGCTCGTACTCAGGAAATACAGAAGAAACGCTAGAAGCTTTGGACTCAGTAATAGAAGCGAAGGCTCAGATAGCATGCATTACTTCGGGAGGTAAGTTATTGAAGATGGCCAAAATGAAAAATTGGCCAGTGATCCAAATTCCGGGGGGTTATCCTCCGAGATCAGCATTTGGATTCTCGTTGGTTCAATTGCTGAAATTTGCTTCAAGTTTCGGATTAACATCCATCGATTGGGAGTCGGAAGTACATACTGCGGTGCAAAGACTAGAAACCGAATTGGCCGAAATTCAATCTATCTCTAAAGAGCTAGCAATTGCCCTTGCATATAAAACACCAATCATTTATTCTTCTAATTGGTTGGAAGGCGTTGGTACAAGATGGCGACAGCAGATTAACGAAAACGCTAAAATGCTGTGTTGGAATCATTACTATCCCGAAATGAACCACAACGAATTGGTCGGATGGCGAACAAAGGATGAAAACCGTGCTGTAGTTATGCTAAAGAGCAACTTTGATCATAAAAGGGTTGCTAAGAGGATGGAGTTATCAGAAAAGGTTTATTCCGAATACACTTCGAACGTTCATACAGTTAATGCCAAAGGCGCTACTAGAATTGAGCAGGCTCTTTACCTCATTCATTTGGGTGATTGGACTTCTGTTTATATGGCAGATTTAATTGAAATGGATTCTACAGAAGTAAAGGTGATCGATTGGCTCAAAGGCGAATTGTCCAAATTCTAAACCGCCATAGGCATTTTCTCGAATTCCTTCATTCGCTACATTTGATAGCATGACCAATAAGTGGACTCGTAGATTCTTAAAGCTGCTAACAGCTCTGCTCGTGATTCACTTTTTTGTTGAGGCAACTGGGCATCATGACATTTACAATACTCTGAAAATGACCATTTTTAAGGGTCAATTGGGGCCTGGAATACAAGAGTATAACGAGATGCCAAATCGTGAAATACCCGCCTTTCATCCTGACCCTTGGGTTGAAGCATCGCATTATGGAAGTCAAAAACTAAACGCAGAAGAGCTAGCATATCACGAGAAAAACGAATCAGTTTCATTTGTTGTCATTCATCGCGATTCACTTTTACATGAACAGTATTGGGATGGCTTTCATGAAAAGTTGAAGAGCAACTCGTTTTCAATGGCAAAATCAATAGTTTCGCTTTTGGTCGGCATCGCCATTGACCAAGGAAAGTTGGAAAGTGTAGATAGACCAGTTTATTTCTATTTACCACAATATCGAGATGGATTGGGAGAGAAACTAACCATCAAGCACCTATTAACAATGAGTTCGGGAATTGATTTTGATGAGCATTACCTCAACCCATTTGCTTTTCCCGCTAGGGCTAATTATGGCGATAACCTGGAATTATTGCTCACCAATTACAAGGTCACGGAAGAGCCCGGTATCAACTATGAGTACAAAAGCGGCAACACGCAGATTCTGGCCATGCTCGTTTCTGGCACCATGAAACGACCCTTGGCACACCTGGCTGGAGAATACGTTTGGGGTAAAATTGGAGCCGAGCATTTTGCCCTATGGAGTTTAGACCATGAAGATGGAATGGAAAAAGCATTTTGCTGTATAAATGCTACGGCTCGAGATTTTGCCAGAATAGGCAAATTGTACAAAGACCATGGGCAATGGAACGGAGAGCAAATTGTGGACAGTGCCTATATAGCTGCATCCATTCGTCCATCGGGTACCGTGAATAAAGATGGCTCAGTCAATGAAACTTATGGCTACCAATGGTGGCTAGGAGATCACAGTGGATTGGACTTTTTCTTCATGCGCGGCATCAAGGGTCAGTATGTTTTAGTGGTGCCCGATAAGGATTTGATCGTAGTAAGAATGGGTCGGAAAAGAGACAATGGAACATATGAAAAAGCCCATCCAGATGATGTTTACAATTACTTGAATATGGGATTAAGAATGATGGCAGAATGAGGGAGGATATAGTTTTTCCAAAGTTAGAGGGAGTCGGAGTTTTCGCCATTCCAAAGGAAAGTGATGGGATGGTTTTTTGGCATGTCAGCTTGCTGAATATGTTGAATGAAAAAATTGAAAATGTTCTGATATCTACCAAAGGATATGGAAGGCAGCAAAATGAAAAAGTAGAGACTTCAGAGCTGCGCCATTTTTTTGAAACGGTTGAAATGGCGACAGCACAGCCGATTGAAGTTGTGCCAAGCAAACTCATTGGATTGTCAAACCAGTATTGGGTGAGCTTCTATATTGGTAGTAAAATTTATGATAAGAAGTTCATCTTTCTACCAGATACCTTATTGGAGAAAAATCTGACTCCTATAGATTTGTTGGGTGAACAAGGCATCTTAATCATTTGATTATGGACATAAGCAAAATTCTATTTCTTGATATTGAAACCGTTCCACAGCACGCTGACTTTGATTCAGCGCCCAAAGAGGATCAAAAGCTTTGGGGAGATAAAGCGCGCATCATTAGTCGCGACCAAGAAGTAGAGCCATCAACTGTGTATGAGCGCGCTGGAATCTATGCCGAATTTGGAAGAATCGTATGTATTTCTGTTGGCTTCATAAGCCAGCGTGGAACCATGCGCCAGCTTCGTGTTAAATCCTATTACGGAGATGACGAGAAAATCCTGCTGACAGAATTTGCCGACTTGCTTCTAAAGCATTTCAATGGGGCTGATAACCTATTATGTGGGCACAATGGGAAGGAATTTGACTTTCCATACATCGCGAGAAGAATGATAATAAACCGAGTCAAGATTCCTAGGATATTGGATTCTACGGGGAAAAAGCCTTGGGAAGTAAATCATTTAGACACCATGCAGATGTGGAAATTTGGAAATTTAAAAAACTTCACATCGCTTAAACTCTTGGCTCATGTGTTTGGTATTCCATCGCCAAAAGATGACATAGACGGCAGCCAAGTGGCAGGTGTCTATTGGGATGAAAAGAACCTAGAGCGTATTATGCGATATTGCGAAAAAGATGTTGTTACGCTGGTACAGGTGTACTTGTCGCTCATTCAAGAACCGATGTTGTCAAAAGATGAGTTGACTTAGACTCTTCTACCTGAACAGATACATTTTTCCAAAGTCTTTTTTGAAGTATTGGTCTGCACCAGACTCCATTCGGTCAATGTCTTGAACATCCAGCTTCATGATAACATGTTACATATACACGCCATTCGCTAATCGGTCTCCATATTCATCGGTACCATCTCAAGCGTATTGACTCATGTTGCGACCAATATTAATCGGGCCAATTTCGCCCTTGGTCATCTCACGCAAAACCTTACCCGTTATAGTTAGAATCTGAATGTTGAATACATCGGGCACACGAGATACTGGAAGTGCAAATACAAAGCGTGTTGAGGTGGTAAAGGGGTTAGGGTAATTCATCACGTGATCATACTTTGGCTAAATACCTCGAATTCAATTTTATAGTTTTCGTAACCAGAGCTATTGCCGCTGGCGTCACGTCCCATCACACTCAATTTGTATGTTCCGTCTTCCAAATGTTCTGGTCTGCAGCTCACTCTGGCTTTATTTTGTCGACTGGTCGCGGGTTCAAAAACCATCATTTCCTATCCGGTTTTCACAAATGGAATTCGGTTTTGAACCTGGTTGTTATCTGTCAGGAATACATCAAAACAAGCAGTGTCGTCTATCAACAAGAATTTATTGTCGTCTTTTAATTCCATTACAATCTCTGGGTTCGGTGACACGAGATCTCCATTCAGAATATGAATTCCATCAAACGTGACATCTAGCAGCGAAATAATGATAGGATGATTAATACACTGAGTAAAAGTCTTTTCACTAGCTCTTTCGATTTAAAGCCAACTTCAAACTAAACACGTTGGAGTATAATGCAACACTTTGGTCTCCAATATCAGTAAGTGCATAATCTATACTCAACAATTCTTTGATCGTAACGCCTACACCAATGTTAGGCTGAAACGTGTATTCATTGTAGTTACCGACTTCCGCCTCTATACGCTGTACGTTGCCAATTCCGCCACGTATATAAAATATACTCTGATAGGAGAGTTCCAGGCCTAGATTGGGGTCAATACTAAATGGGTCACCTGGTATTAATACGTTTCGTTTGCCATCGGTTGAAATGTCAATGTTCAATTCAGGCATAATTCCAATTTTCTCTTTAATCACAAACTTTCTACCTATTCCAAGGCTCAATTTTGGCAGGGTTACTTCAAGTCCGTTTTTTGGAATCTCGTTATTAGTAGCCTGAAAAACAGCGATTGTCTTGGAATCAAGGCTGTATTTCCAAGAGTTGAATGTGGATGTAATGTCCCTGCCAACCGCACCAACCTGCCATTTTCCGAATTTGTATTGAGCTCCAACATCAATTCCAAAACCCCAGGCGCGAGCCATATCTCCCACTTGGCGGTATATCACTTTTGCGTTACCTCCGAGTGTCAGTCCTTTTTCTCCAATTCGTTTTGCGTAGCTTAATAGAAAGGCATAATCGGCTGCAGAAAATGTGGTGATTCGATCATAGTTTACTTGACCATTTTGATCGATGAGTTGGGTTGTATTGGGAATGTCATCTACGCCAAAGCGAATCATGCTTAATGCTACAGCGCTAGATTCGTCAATTTTTGTTCCAACGATAACGTAGTCATACTTCGCTATACCTGCGAAATACTCCGCGTGTTGCGCGCTTACCTGCAGGTTGTCTCCAATACCAGTTAACCCAGCAGGATTCCAATAGGCAGATGTTACATCATTCACTGATGCCACTTGTGCTTTACTCATGGCCAAACCACGAGCACCCACACCAATACTCAGAAATTCATTACTGTATTTCGGAGCCTGAGCCTCAATTTGGCTAAAGACAAATAGTTGCGCGAAAATGAAAACAAGGGATAATCCTCTCATAAAGCTCGTCAAAGGTACGAATGAAACGGCTGTAGAGTTTGTTCTCATTAACTGCATTTGTGTTGGAAAATTGCCCTCCTGCGCATGACTGAAAGACAATATATTCGCCCCATATGAATTCCATTATTCGATTTATACCTAATCTAATCACCCTTGGCAATTTGGCAATGGGGGTAATTGGCCTCGTATTCATTGCAAAAGAAGAGATGGTAATGGCCGTTTATTGTGTGGTAATTGCATTAATACTCGACTTTTTTGATGGGTTCGCAGCAAGACTTTTGAGGGTGCAAAGTAAGTTGGGTGGTGAGTTGGATAGTTTGGCTGATATGATCACTTTTGGTGCCTTGCCGGGTATGATTCTTTTCCAAATGATAAGCATTGGAAAGGGAATTTATTTTACTGAGATTTTGCGATGGACAACAACCGACTTGCTTCATTGCTCCGTTGCATTGCTGGTGCCAATGGCAGCTGCATATCGTCTGGCAGTTTATAATCTTGACGAGACACCACGTCCACATTTTTTGGGACTTCCGACTCCTGCCATGTGCATTACTGTCATTTCCATACCCCTGATCCTTGAGGCGCATTATCACTTGAACTTTTACTACTTATTATCTGACAGTTTTGTAGACATTATTGGTACAGAAAGAGGATGGGAGGCTTCTGATTTTGCTGTTGTTAAACTCATGTTTAATCCATTATTGTATCAAGTCGCTTCTGTTTTTTTAGCTGCTATGATGGTAGTCCGTATTCCTATGCTATCTCTCAAATTAAAGGGGTTTAGCTGGAAAAAAAACAAATGGAAATATGGTCTTGTGATTTGGGCGATTGCAGCCTATTTGATTTTTTTATTGCCATACTTATCCTTATCGTTTCTGGATATTGGATTAATTGATTTTCTCATCCTTCCGATTTTTATGTTCGGCTATTTCGTCCTCTCATGGATTTATGCCATTTTTGAGGCTCCAAAATCTGATACAAATACGCATGAAATTCACAGCTGAAATCGACATTATGCCACACGCTAACCTTCTTGATCCTCAGGGGAAAGCAGTTTCATTATCAATGGGAAACTTAGGCCTAAGTGAAATCACAAACGTGCGAATTGGCAAGCATATTACACTTGTAGTTGATGCAGATAACGAAGAAAGCGCAAAAGCCAAAGTGGAAGAGGCTTGCGAGAAGCTTCTTTGCAATCAGATTGTGGAGAGCTATTCTTTTGAACTCTCCGTGTGAGAATTTTTGTTGACAGGCTTTGCTTTTTTGAGCTCAAAGTTTTGTCCTAAATACACACGTCTTACTTCCGGGTCACTGGCCAATTCCTCTGCTGTTCCTGCTTTCAATATGTTCCCTTCAAAGAGCAAATAGGCTCTATCAGTGATGGATAGAGTCTCCTGCACATTGTGATCGGTTATCAAAATGCCAATGTTTTTGCTCTTTAAAGTACTTACAATAAACTGAATGTCTTCTACAGCAATAGGGTCAACTCCTGCGAAAGGCTCATCGAGTAAAATGAAATTGGGATCCGAGGCTAAAGCTCGAGCAATCTCCGTTCTTCTTCTTTCACCTCCAGATAGTAGATCACCTCGATTTTTGCGAACGTGCTGTAATCCGAACTCCTTTAAGAGCCCTTCTAACTTTTCACTTTGATCTGCCTTCGACATGCCTTTACGCATCTCAAGCACTGCTTTGATATTATCCTCAATACTAAGTTTTCTGAAAACAGAAGCTTCTTGAGGTAAGTATCCAACCCCACGTTGGGCACGCTTGTACATTGGTAGACCAGTAAAATCTTCGTCATCCAAAAATATACGTCCGCTATTCGGTTTAATCAGGCCAACTATCATATAGAATGTGGTGGTTTTTCCAGCTCCATTCGGGCCCAATAATCCAACGATTTCGCCTTGTTCCACATCAACAGAGACTCCCTTTACAACCTGACGGCTGCCATATTTTTTAATTAAGTTTTCGGCTCTAAGTTTCATGAATTAGAATTCAATTTGGAAAGTAAGTCGGACACCAAAGGGAACAACATTTGGATTGTTCAAATATGACAATCTCCAAAGCGCGTCAACCCTAAAAATCTTTAAAATATTCTCAACGCCAACCCCAGCCTCGAAATATGGTTTATTTAAATCGTAAAGATTATTTGGGAATTCTAACTCGGTTTTATGTGAATTTGAGAGGCCGCCAACGGCTCCTCTAAAGGTCGCTACCTCACGCCACTTTAGTTTTCTGAACAGTGGAACTTTATTGAACATGATGCCGTTAAAGTGATGAGTGTAGAGTAGAGTGGCCCATTCATCGGCAATGAACTCGTAATAGTTCATCAAGTTGAAGGCAAACTCATCGTAGAAATAAGTCTGGTTTCCAGGAAACATTTGTAGCAAGGGGTAAGGAAGTGTGCCCCAAATTTTTCCCGCTTCAATAACTACCTCACTTTGTCCGATTGGGTTAATCGGAAATCTATCAGAAATTCTAAAAGACAACCGTTGATATTCATAATCGCCCCCTAAGAACCCTTTGATCCCAAACTGGGCATTCACTTCGAAGATGGGATAGCGAGTGCCCATGCTTATTCTGTCCAAATCTCCGCTGATGAACTTTTCGCGATACGCGAATCGGGCGCTAATGTTGATTTGAACAGTACTTAATCGGTTTATATCATACAACGACCCATCAGACGCTGTTTTTATAAAGAGCACGTCACCAACTGAATACATATCTTTTCTTGCAAACTCAAATTTTGTGCTGAATCCAGGGAAATATTCAATTTCATATCCTCCCTTATACTCTTCGAAAGCGTTGAAACGAAAGGGTGCTCTGCGGAAAACAGAGGATAAAATGTTGTCCGTACGCCATGCGTTAGCACTTTGTCCGAGCTGTTCAAGGTCGTTTTGAGCGCTTAAGCTTAATGTTTGACGAGGACTCTTTGAAATGAAGTAACGTCCAGCTGCTTTGTATTTAAAGCGCTTGTCCTTTGTACCATAAGCAAGATAACCTTCTAGTCCAAGCCGAGTGCTGAAATCACTATTCGTTCTGCCACCTATTCTTAATCGTGCACCTTCAACTTGGTTAAAACTGAAGGCAGTGAAATATGGCCCAAGATCTACATACTTCATTTCGTAATGACCATTAACGAAAAGGGTAATTAGGTCTACATACGTCCTAAATGCCCTGATCTGCTGAATGGTGTCAACCATTTCATAGACTTTGTATTCATTGTCGCTTAGCCTTTCTGGACGCTTTTCTTGCCAAAATTCTTCGCAAAAGTCGCTTGCACTGTCAGAAACAACAATATTGTTGAACGTACTATAGAATGAATTCTCCTTTTCTTCATTCAAAATGAAATTTGAAAATAAGGTAGTTTTTCGACCGTAGAAACCGATTGCTTTTTCTGAAACATTAAAATCAACAACCACATTTTCTTTAGTCAGCATCCATACTTCATTGTCCACTTGCTCATATTCATGATGTACCGAGAAAGTGTTTATCCAATTGATGTTTGCGCCTTCAACTATTTCAGCGTCAATTTGTTTTACAGCATATGTAGTGTCATGAATCCACATTTCTCCCTCAAAAACCAATTCGTGTTTTCGCCTAGGAATGAAGGCAATTTTGTAGCACTTTTTGCTAGACATGATTGTACTATCTAATAGATAGTACTTGTATGAGGCAAATCCAAAATCCGAGAGTGGGCTGACGAAGCTCTTTCCAAATGCATCAACATAGTTTTCGTAGACATTTGTGTTTTGGTACATATCACCCAAAAACTGACTGACACTTTCATTCTTGACACCTGCCACCTTGGTTGCGCTGATGATTTCCATCGAGCTTTTTGGGCTTTTTCGGTAGAAATACCGAGAAAATGATTCAGTAAGGAAAATGGGAAGAAAAGGCTTTTCTTCTGTCGTGCTGTCAATGTTGTCAAAAACAAAATCAAATGGCTTCATTACCTTTTGGTTGATGAATTTTTCGTTGATATTATTCATATCAAATTCAATCTTGTTGTACACATCGTATTCGTAGGCGCTTAGCTTTTCTCTGTTGTTCGCTCTTTTGTTGCGAACAACCTTTTTCATAAGCTCAATTGCTGGATCTTTAGCTTTTCTGTCGGCAGTAATTTCAACAGTTCCCAAGGAAATTCCGGCTACTTCGAGCGGGAAATCTATTACTTGTGATTTATCTGTTTTAGCCTTGTATGCTAACCGTTTAAAACCCAAAACTGTTACTACGAGCGAATCGGTGGGATAATAGGTTTCAATTCTATAGGTACCAGCTTCATCCGTTATTGTCCCAATTTTACTGTCTTTAAAAAACACATTGGCATAGGGCATAGTATTCCCAGATTCTGCTTCATAAACCTTGCCTACGACAATAGTTTTTTGAGCCATGGTATTGGCAGTGCATAAAACGAACAGAACGAGGAGCAAACTGAAAATTTCAGGTAGTCTACGTTTCATTTTAAAGTTTCCGACCAAAATAATCCTAATCATTTGCTGATTTGACCACCATGCCTGATATCCAGATACTGACTTGGTAAAGCACCAAAATAGGAATGGTAACTAATACCTGACTAAAAATGTCTGGTGGAGTAATAATTGCCGATAGTATAAGAGCGGCTACAATAGCATGACGTCTGAATGCCCTCAGGATTTGTGGTGTCAAAACTCCGGCTCTGGTTAAGAAAAACACAAAAACGGGAAGTTCAAACACGGCACCACAAGCTAATACCACGCTGGTTACAAGTGATACATAGGTGCTAAGAGTCGGGTTGTTAAACACTTCGGGACTAACCTGATAGTTTAGAAAGAAATTGATAGATAAAGGACTGATCACAAAATAACCGAATGCAACCCCACTCATGAATAGAAAAGTGGTAGCTGAAACAAAGCCTCTGGCATACTTACGTTCTTTAGTTTGAAGCCCAGGTTTTATGAATCTCCAGACCTCCCAAACTAGGTAGGGAAAGGCGATGATAATTCCTGCAATAATTGAGATCATAATGTGTGCGCTGAACTGTCCTGCCATACTCAGGTTGACCAATGTTGGCAAATCTTGACCAATGCATATTGCACCCTCAGGAAACATGCTTGGAATCAATTCACTCATGCGGTCGCTCATTTTGCATAAGAATCGATAAGTAGGAAAATCAGATTTTTTAGGTCCGAAAATGACTGTGTCAAATATGAACCCCTTAAAAATGAAAGCTACGATTGCCGCAATTAAAACAGCGCTTACGGATCGAACTAAATGCCAGCGTAGCACTTCAAGATGATCAAGAAAAGACATTTCTTCCGAATGCGAATCACTCATTTTAGCCAAATCGTCAAAGATGGTTGAAATTATTGTGAGGAAAACCCTAAAAGTGATATTCGGTAATCTCTTGTTTTACAGTTTTTTGCACAAATCTTTGGACGTGTTACCATTGCGATTAAATTTGTACTTTTGAGAAGCTATTTGTCAAAGTTTATTCTTGTCTCCGTTCTAACGGTTTCGGCTTTGGGTTTATTTGAATCGGAAAGGCATACGAGTACTATGAATATTGATGTTAGGGGTGAGCACAATACGAGTCTGGTAAATGATAAAGTAATGAATGACATTAGCTTGGATTACTCTGATTCCAGATCAACTAGGCCAGGTTCAGAAGATGATTTTTCTTTTGAGTTCCCAAACATTTTTCACGTTTTTAGGTCTATAATCTAAACATCTTGCATTGCTTCGCATTGCTAATATTTAGAATACATGACTGCAGGAAATAACCCTTCACGTACCGTAATTGCATGGCTCTGGTTAGGAATTTTGCTGATCCTGATAATGGTTTCGATAGGAGGTTTGACAAGGCTAACTCATTCGGGCTTGTCTATGGTTCACTGGACTTTTACTGGATCATTGCCGCCAATGAGTCATGTCGAATGGGAATCTGAATTTGAAAATTATAAGTCGTCTCCAGAATTTGTGGAATTGCATAATCATTTCGAAATTGATGATTTTAAGTCCATTTTTTGGTGGGAATATATTCATCGAATGTTTGGGCGAATGATTGGGTTGGTTTTCATTATTCCCTTTGCTTTATTCATCTGGAAAAAAAGAATCCCAAGAGAGTTGTTTCCGCAATTCTTCATCATCTTAGGGATGGGAGCCTTTCAGGCAATCTTAGGATGGTTTATGGTGAAAAGTGGTCTTAGCGATGTTCCTAGGGTGAGTCATTATCGCTTAAGTGCTCATTTGATTACAGCATTCCTCACCTGTGCTTATATTTTTTGGGTAATGCTCAATTATATTGAATTTGGAAGCCTGAAAAAAATCAAATACAGGATTTCTAAATGGATAGGCCTGCTGTTGATTTTGTTGATTGTCCAGATTATTTTTGGCGGCTTTGTGGCTGGTTTGAGCGCGGGTTGGGTTCACAACACTTGGCCATTAATGGATGAAGCCTTGATTGCTCAAAGTGTTTTTGCCATGGACCCAATATGGCTGAACTTCCTTGAAGGCAAATCAGGCGTGCAATTTGTCCACAGGACGCTTGGCATTATAGTTTTTTCAGCTTCATTATTTATAGGCTGGAAAATTCATGTTTTAAAGGAAATCCGTCTGAACGCGCCTGCTATAATGCTTGGTTTTGCTGTGTTTATTCAATTCTTACTCGGAATATTCACATTGATCCTATACGTGCCAATTTCGTTAGCTGTGGTACACCAAGTATTTGCGCTGGTTACGCTTTTGTCGGTAGTTTGGCTTTATCATCGAACCAGATATACGATCGAATAGCAATCTAATCCGCCCTTTGGGTCCATCTTAGGGATTGGATGAAGTGTCGCATATCATTTTTCACATAATCTATGGCTGGCCCGAGAGAGTCCTTATTCTGCTTTACATTGAAATAAAGTGACCCGCGTAGGAAATGATTTAGACTATCTGTTGCGAAAAACTGCATATCGCTGGCGGTTTCACCTTTAAATTCATAGATCAGCCCAAATACTTGAGCTTCTTTATTCTCTATCAAACTTTCATTTATAGCAGTCGCCTTGCCTACGTGCTTCATCGCCAGTTTGCGGTTTTCCTCGATTTGTCTCGATAGGTTATTATTCAATTCAGAATAGGTAAGGTGAATAGTAGCTTTCAGTTTTGGGTAGTAAATGTTGTACCAACAATTCTCCTGGTGATGTCTCTTATCAACTGTCAAAAAGCTATAGCGAGAAGCTTCAAAAATATATGGACAACTCCACGTAGAATCTGGTACTATATAGGAGTGTTCTGGTAAATTTAAGCGAACATAAGCCTTAGGTTTAGGGGAGTACTCTCCCTCACAGCCGAAGAATATTGGAGTAATTAGAAGAATGAAAACTAATACCCTAATCCTAATCATCGGTGTTATGTAGACGCGTTACTTTGACCTGTTTGATTCGTCTTTTATCCGCTGCTTCAACTGTAAATTGGTACTCATGAAACCGAAGCTTCTCGTTTTTCTGAGGAATTTTACCCGCATGTTCTAATATAAAGCCAGCAATAGAATCACTCTCACCCTTGGCTTGATCAAATTCATTCCCTGATATATCTAACACTCTATACATATCGATCAATGCAGTTTTCCCCTCAAAAACATAATTATCATCGTCCAGTTTGGAATAAACTATGTCGTCCTCGTCAAATTCATCACTGATCTCTCCTACAATTTCTTCAATTATATCTTCAAGCGTAATGATTCCAGAGCTACCACCATATTCATCTACGACAATCGCCATGTGGTTTTTCTTTTCTTGAAATTCTCGAAGTAAATCATCAAGCTTTTTGTTTTCCGTAATGAAACTTGGTGGGCGCATTAGCTTTTTCCAATCAAAGTTTGATTCTTCTTCGATGTGAGTCAGTAAATCTTTAACATACAAAACACCAATGACGTTATCGAATGAATCCTCGTGAACTGGAATTCTAGAGAATCCATGCTTGACTATCGCGGTTTGAAGGGTCTTGTAATTCATGGAATTATCAAAACTCACCACATCCACACGTGGTGTCATGACCTGTCTAACTTCGGTAGACCCAAACTTGATAATTCCACTGAGAATGCGTCTTTCATCTTCATGCGTATTTTGATCCGTGGTCAATTCAATGGCATGACTCAATTCGTCTACAGTTATGTTTGAACTATTGTCAGACTCCTTCGCTTTGGCGTTAATTTTCCTGGTGGACTTAACCATAATACTAGAAAAAGGAGCAAAAAGCTTGCGCAAAAAGTTTAGCGGATACGCCATAATGATGGATAGCCGGTAGGCCTGTCGGGTAGCGTATATTTTCGGTGTTATTTCACCAAGAATCAATATTACAATTGTCACAACCACGACTTGAACAACGAATGATAAAACTTTCCGACCTGAAAAGTCAAAAATCTGTTCCATCAAGGATGTAGACAGAATAATAATGGCAACATTAACCAAGTTGTTGCCAATCAAGATGGTAGCTAATAGGGTGTTTGGTTTTGACAAAAGGTCGGTTACCAATTCGGCTGGTTTGGATGTTTCATTTTCCAATTGTTCCCGATCCTGCGGCGAAAGAGAGAAGAAGGCTACCTCAGAGCCACTTATCAAGGCGCTGAACAGCATTAGAACAGCGGTTATCAATAGACCAAACACCATTCTCATGTCCCAAGGTCTTAGTATGGACAGAAACGTACTCGAAAAAGGATCAGGGTCCACTAGTTCGAATATTGATTAAAAGGGCAAATCATCGAATGATTCATCATCTGGCGAATCGGGTTCCATGTTCTTAGCCGCAGATTTTGGTTGAGGCTTTGAGGTTGACTGGCTTTGCGGATTCTCAGCGGCACTATCATTATCGTTGTTTCGACCGCCTACCATAGTCATTGTATCGCCTTCAATTTCGGTAACATATCGGGTAACTCCATCCTTATCGTCATAACTTCTTGTACGAAGCTTTCCTTCTACATAGACTTGACTGCCCTTCTTAAGGTATTTTTCAGAGACATCAGCTAATCCCCGCCAAAGATTGACCGAGTGCCATTCTGTATTGGTTATGCGTTCACCATTCTTGTTATTATAGCTTTCCGAAGTTGCGATTCTCAGACGAGCTACTTTGGCTCCAGTGCTTATGACTCGCACCTCCGGGTCTGCGCCTAAATTCCCTAGAATTATCACTTTATTTACTCCGGCCATAATTACTTTCTGTTTTAAACAAACCTAATCTAAATTGAACTTAGCTGCAAAAGCTTAATATCAAATAGTACAACTTTCCAAGTATCGATCTATTAACCTTGGAAGTGCAAACGTATGAACTTCGTTAAGTCTAATCCTCAGAAAAATTCCATCGGGAAGTTTGTCTGTCTTAAAATGATGAAAAGTGGCGTAAATATCTTGGTGGCTCAAGACGTGTTTTTTCACAGAGATTGATTTTTCAAGGGTAATACCCGGAGACATTAACTGTAGTTGATCAATTTGATCTAGGCTAAATACCTCATTCGCTAATTCGATCATCGGAAATTGGTAAAGCCCTGCCCAGATGTCTTGCTTTCCACGCTTTTCAAGCAGTGTATGGTTTCCGTCAGAAATTACTATGTAATGGAAATAGCGCGACCGTCTTTTTAGTTTTTTGATCTTGTATGGTAGATTTTCAACCTGATTTGTTTTTAGTGCTTGGCAAAATAGCGCCAATGTACAGCCATTGCAATCGGGATTTTTTGGGGTACACACAATAGCGCCAAATTCCATCATTGCTTGGTTGTGCTGTCCTGGGTTACTTCCATTGATCAAGTCATCACAAATGCTCTGAATTTGCTTTTTAGTACTGGTATCGTTTGTATTTGTTGTAATACCAAAAAGTCGGCTAACCACTCTGATTACATTTCCATCAACTGCGGCAGTCGCTTGACCAAAGGCAATGGATGCAATAGCAGCAGCCGTATATGGACCAACTCCTTTTAATTCTATAATATCATCATATGTACTGGGAAAGAATCCCCCAAAATCATTCAATACTTGTTTAGCAGCACTGTGTAAGTTTCTAGCTCGACTGTAATACCCTAGGCCTTGCCAAAGTTTCAATATATCATCTTCTGTTGCCCTCGCTAAGCTTTCAACACTTGGGTGCTTTCCAATAAAAGCTAAGTAATATGGAGTTCCTTGTGAAACTCGGGTTTGTTGGAGAATGATCTCCGATAACCAAATTTTATAGGGATCTCTCGTTTCTCGCCAAGGCAAAGTGCGTTGGTTAGCTAAAAACCATTCGCATAAGATCTTAGATATAGTGTGTGTTTCTATTCGATTCAAAATCAAGGGTAAAAATACTTTGAATACGTTTTTTAATGCTTTGAAATGATTCTATATTTGCAGCCCGTTTTTTGAAATCGGTAAAATCACTGAATATCAAAAGTTTATAATAGAATAAAGAATTATGACGAAGGCAGAAATAGTCAATGAAATAGCAGACAAGACAGGTTTAGACAAGGTTGAAGCGCTTACTACGGTTGAGGCATTCATGAATAGTGTGAAGAACTCATTGGCTCGTGACGAGAATGTTTATTTGAGAGGTTTTGGAAGTTTCATCGTGAAAGAGCGCGCTGAAAAAACTGGTCGAAATATCTCGAAGAACACAACCATCATCATTCCTGCTCACAACATTCCTTCATTCAAGCCAGCGAAAACATTCGTTGACAAGGTGAAGAAGAATGTAAAGGTTAAGTAAACTGATGCGCCTGAAAATAGGACATTGGATATTGATGTCTGCTACGGCAGTCATTGTTGTTCTTTTACTTCTCGCTCCACATCATTTGCCGGAAAAGGCTCAAATCACGGATGAAGAATCCGCAGATGAGCCGCCAACGGTAGAAAATGACATTGATGAAGCATTAGCAATAATCAATGGAGAAGCACCAATGCAAGGGATTTTAAAACTGCGTTCTATCGCGGAAGAAAATCCGGATAACTTCAGAGCACAGCTCCACTTGGGTCGTTTTTCGGCTCAAACTGGTCAGTGGGAGAAGGTCATTGAGCGCTTTGATAATGTGAATAAGATTGAACCAAGTTACCCAGAATCCGATTATTGGATTGGGTTGGCCAAATTCAATCTTGGCGAAAAAGAAGATGCTTTAGTGTACCTTCAGCGCTTTATAGCTCAAGATGAAAATAAAGAGCTCCAAGAGGATGCTTTAATAATGTTGAATCAAATAAAATAACAGATATGCCAAGCGGTAAGAAAAGAAAACGTCATAAGATGGCTACCCACAAGCGCAAGAAGCGTTTAAGAAAGAATCGTCACAAGAAGAAGAAGTAATCCTCCGCTATTAACGGCCCCCGGCTATAAATCAGATCAAAGTGAGTGAAACTAGTAAAGAAATGGTTATTCGCTCTGGGGAAGGTGAAGTCAATATTGCTCTTCTCGAAAACAAAGGATTAGTAGAGTATCACAACGAAAAACTCGATAAGGGTTTTAATGTGGGTGATATATTCCTTGGTAGAATAAAAAGACTCGTCCCCGGGCTAAATGCAGCCTTTGTAGACGTAGGTTACGAAAAGGATGCTTTCCTGCACTATCATGATTTAGGCCCAAAGGCTAAGTCCCTGCAGAAATACATCTCGGAAGGAATTACTGGTAAGCGAGATTCAGGTCTGTTGAATGACTTTGAAATCCAACCAGAAATAGATAAGAACAGTAAAATCGATCAGGTACTTAAACCCAATCGATATATGCTTGTTCAAATCGCTAAAGAACCTATATCGACAAAAGGCCCAAGACTAACATGTGAAATAAGCATCGCTGGAAGATTCATCGTGCTTGTTCCTTTTAGTGACAGAATCTCTGTGTCACAAAAAATTAAAAGTCGCAAAGAACGCGAGCGACTTAGGAGATTAATATCCAGTATACGACCTAAAAATTTCGGAGTAATCGTGAGAACGGTAGCTGAAAACAAGAGAGTTGCTGAGCTAGACGCTGATATGCGCAACTTAACCGAACGATGGGAAAAATCGTTCGAAAATTTTACTTCGACAAAACCACCCCAGAAGGTATTGGGTGAAATTGATAGAACCAATGCCATCTTAAGGGACTTACTGAGCCCATCCTTCAACCAAATTGCGGTTGATAGTCAAGAACTATTTACGGATATATCTGCTTATTTGAAGACTATTTCTCCAGAAAGTGAAAAGATAGTAAAGCTGCATAAAGGTAAGACGGACATCATGGAGCATTTTGGTATCGAAAAGCAGATAAAATCGCTTTTTGGGAAACATGTCACAATGAAAAGTGGTGCTTATTTGGTTATTGAGCATACTGAGGCTATGCACGTAATTGATGTGAACAGTGGTAACACAGCTAAACAAGAATCTAACCAAGAGGCTAATGCCTTAAGAGTTAACATAGAATCTGCAGAAGAGGTTGCAAGACAACTTAGACTCAGAGATATGGGTGGACTTGTGGTTATCGATTTTATTGACATGCGTCAAAACGAAAATCGTAAGATGCTACAGGCTAAGCTAAAGGAATACATGTCTGCAGATAGAGCCAAGCATCAGGTTTTACCAGTAAGTAGATTTGGATTAGTTGAAATTACGCGACAAAGAGTACGTCCGGAAATGGAAATTAAAACAGCTGAAAAATGCCCGACATGTAATGGAACAGGCGAGGTTCAAGCAGCTATTACTGTTGTTGACGAAATTGAAAATAACCTTCGTGCACTAATGGACGAACAAAAGCCAAATTCATTAACTGTGGGTGCTCATCCCTTCGTTGCGGCATATTTGCAAAAAGGTGTCTTTGGGTTTCAACGAAGATGGTTTAAAGAGTATAAAAAGTGGATCAATATTGAATCCAAAACGGCTCTTACATTGCTTGATTATGAATTCTTGGATAAAGAAGGGAAAGAGATTTTATTCTAATAATTAGCCTCTCCAATTTGGAGAGGCTTTTTTTTGATCAATAATATCATCAATATTGATCAGACCGAATTAGTTTTGACTCATGTTTCCTAGTAAAAAGGTTGGTATCAATGACGCTATTATTAAGGCAAGGAGCTATTGTCATTATCGAGAACGATGCCATAAAGAGCTGAGAGAACTGCTCTATAGCATGGGATTGTGGAAGCAAGAAGTAGATCAATTGATTATTCAAATGATGGATGAAAACTTGCTGAACGAAGAGCGATATGCCAAAAGTTACGCCAGAGGTCATTTTTATCACAAAGCATGGGGACGATATAAAATAACAGTAGAGCTTAGGTCAAGACAGATTCAAGACAGACTTATTACAGAAGCTTTAAAGGAAATTGATGATAATGATTATCAAGTTACAATTGCAAAGCTCATAAATAAAAAGTGGAAGGAATATACCGGTAACCAATATGAAAAGCGACAAAAAGTCAACAATTTCTTAGTGGGAAAGGGGTATCGATTCGATGAGATTGCGGGGGCAATAAAGGCCAAAATGAAATAAAACTTTGTGTCGGATTTTCCTGTCCGAAACTTACATTCGCATTTATGATAACACAAGACGACATCAGAGAGATGGTCGGGCGCCTGGATGCGTTGAGGGGGTACCTTTGACATCGATCATAAGAAAGCCCTAATAATAGACGAAGAACAGAAAACTCACGATCCGAGTTTTTGGGATGACCCAAAAAAAGCGGAGCTAGTCGTTAAGCTGATCAATAAAAAGAAGATTTGGACCAATGCTTTTGATGAAATAGCCACTGCGCTAGATGATTTGACAGTGCTCTACGAATTCTTTAAGGAAGAAGAAGCGTCTGCCCAAGAAGTTCAAAAACAGTACGATAAATTATCCAAGCTATTGGAAGACTTGGAAATGAAAAACATGCTGAGTGCGGAGGAGGATGGCCTTGATGCTGTTTTACAGATTACCGCAGGCGCTGGCGGAACTGAAAGTTGTGATTGGGCATCGATGTTAATGAGAATGTACCTCATGTGGGCAGAAAAGAACGGGTACAAGGTCACAGAACTAAACTATCAATCAGGCGATGTTGCCGGAGTTAAAACCGTCACATTAGAGATTTCCGGTGACTTCGCCTTTGGTTATCTAAAAGGTGAAAATGGTGTTCATCGATTGGTTAGAATTTCTCCTTTTGATTCGAACGCAAAGCGCCATACTAGTTTCGTGTCTGTTTATGTTTATCCTTTAGTAGACGATTCGATAGAAATAAAGGTGAATGCTTCAGATATTGAATGGGATACCTTTCGTTCTGGTGGAGCTGGTGGGCAAAACGTTAACAAAGTAGAAACTGGTGTTAGGTTAAAGCATGGTCCTTCTGGAATAATCATTGAGAATACCGAGACACGATCTCAATTGCAAAATAGAGAAAAAGCTATTCAGCTATTGAAATCTCGATTATATGAAAAAGAGTTAGAGGAGAGAAGAGCGAAACAAGCTGAAATTGAAGCTAATAAGAAGAAAATTGAATGGGGAAGCCAAATACGGAACTACGTATTGCATCCATATAAAATGGTAAAAGATGTACGAACAGGGGTCGAAACGACAAATGCTGACGCAGTTCTTAATGGGGAAATCGATTATTTCCTAACCGGATTCTTGATGTGGTGGTCAGGAAAGTTGACCTACGAAGCAGATGAAGATTAATTTAAGAATCTAATTCTTTAGCAATCTCTTCTTCTTTTTTAGCAAACATATTTGGCACTAGGCTATTTAAAGCACCCATTGTTGCCCAATAACCTAGGAATCCAACTAGAAATAGAAGAATCCAGAAAGCCATTAAGAAAAATCCAAGAAAAACAAAGAAGCCGAAATATTCGCCCATGGCATTTTTACATTTGACAGCGA
>CALKOP010000153.1 GCA_938091155.1 uncultured Flavobacteriales bacterium
TCATAAGTCTCAACGCACAGGCAGATAGGGCTAATTTCTATTCTTGGACTTTTGATGATGGTTCAGAAACCATTTATGAAGAAGAAACAGATGGCTTATTCACTTATGAGTTCAGAACCAGTGGAACATATTCAATTATGGTCCGGGCGCATGCTGCGGCAGATAGCTACATTCAAGATGAAGAATTGGTTGAAATAGTATTGCCTATACCCGGAAATGAGGGGGATGCACCTGTCAGCGGCTATACCTCACCAACAAGTTATTCTGGTTATGAACTTGTTTGGCAAGATGAATTCATTGGTAAAGAATTAAATGCAGACGACTGGAACTTGGAAATCGGTACAGGAAGTAATGGGTGGGGAAACAATGAACTTCAGTATTATCGAAGTGAAAATGTATCCGTTTCTGATGGTATGCTTACAATTGAAGCAAAAGCTGAGTTCTTTAACAGCAACAATTATACATCGTCTAGAATCACAACTCAGGATAAGGAAAGTTTCAAATATGGGAGAATAGATATTCGTGCTGCACTTCCTTACGGTCAAGGTTTATGGCCAGCCTTGTGGATGTTAGGTGACGATATATTAAGTGTGGGTTGGCCTAATTGTGGTGAAATTGACATTATGGAATTAGCAGGAGGTTCTGCTTCTGGTAAAGGAGATGATGTAATCCTAGGAACAATCCATTGGGACAATAATGGTTCATACGCCAATTACGGTGATAAAATTCAATTGTCCAGCGGTACCTTCGCTGACCAATTTCACGTCTTTTCCATCATTTGGAATGAACAGTCTGTAACATGGTATTTAGATGACACTAAATTTAATGAAGTAGAAATCGCAGCTAATGGACTTGAAGAGTTTCATCAGAGTTTCTTCCTTATTTTCAACGTGGCTGTTGGCGGCAATTTTTCTGGAAGCCCAGATGCTACTACATACTTTCCGCAAAAAATGTTTGTGGACTATGTTCGTGTTTTCCAAGAGCAATAAAATTATCCTTCAGCTACAAAACTTATAGTCATAAGAACTATAAGACACAACGATTGGCATGGAAGGCCGCTTGTTTTATCGAAAACTTAGCACATTATTCATAACTTTTTTACTCAGTTAAGGTTTTATTAACTATAAGTTTAGTATTCTTGTTATCAAACAATTACAAAATGAAAAACTTTACAATTTATATGATGCTTTTCTCAATTTCCTTTGGGGTAAGCGCGCAAGATTTGCTAATAAATACGGAAGTCTGCGGAGATTCCGTCTCCTCTGTAAGATTAACTGGACCATGGTGGGGATGGGATCCAAATGGAGGGCCCCAAGCTGTCGATAATCAAGACGGTACATGGACTTTCACAATAAGCCCTGCACCGAGTGCGGACATGGAATACCTCTTAGTAGTTGACGGAGTTCAAGAGAACCTTATTGCTGAAATGGTAGCTGGAGGCACATGCGCTCCCGTTACTGATTACGCCAACTATGCAAATAGAAAATGGATTTTAGGTTCAGGAAATGTATCCAATACATACCAATTTTGTAGCGGATGCCCACAAGAGACCACATTTAGACTTGATATGGGATACATTGGCCTAGATGAAGGAGAAACTCCAGTTCTAAGAGGAAGTTGGGATTGGGCTAATGGAAATATAGTAATGTCAGATTCTAACAACGACAACATTTGGGAGGCATCAAGAGAGATGGCAGGAGATGCCGAATATTTATATTCAATTGCGGATACATCAGGAATAGTAGGTTCTGAAGTGCTAGATCCCTCAGAATCATGCACTAATGGAGATTCAGCTAATACAAATCGAACGTATACTTTGGAAGGTTCGTCTCCTCTCCTTCCTGTAGTTTGTTTTGAAAGTTGTTCAGCGTGTGTTAAAGATACTGCAACGGTGACATTCCAAGTAGATATGACCCAATATGCAGAAACTTTTTCAACTCCAGAAGTGAACGGTACTTTTAACAGTTGGTGTGGTAACTGTGCGGCTATGACTGACGCAGATGGCAATGGTATTTGGGAAATTAATGTTCAAGTTTGGGATTCAATCGAATACAAATTTTCGACGGATAGCTGGACAACTCAGGAAGAACTTACTGAAGGTGATGCATGTACCAAATCCACATTGGATGGATCTACCACCCGCGTCAACCGTTTCTTAATGATTACGGGAGATACAATTTTACCTGCTGTCTGTTGGAATAGTTGCTCCGTATGTGATACAACTACGAATATTGTATCAATAGCAAATAATACTAGGTTCTCACTTTTTCCTAACCCGTCGTCAGAGTCATTCGTAATCAATGCGAAAGATTGGGGATCGAGTAATGTTGAAATCACAGTCTTTAATACGCTTGGCGCTGCTATATATCGAGCGACAAATACCAATAAGAACATGGAAGAAATCGATGTGAAGAACTGGGAAAACGGTTTATATATTATATCGATTGAATCAAGTTTCGGAAGAGCGAATCATCGAATGGTGGTATCACACTAAGAATTGCATTTTTTTATCTCCAAAAGGAGCTAGGCTTAACCTAGCTCCTTTTTTTGTCCTATTCACAAGTAAAAGAGCTTGAAATGATTCCTTAATATAACAATACGTTGCCTATACCAAGCACCCCTCCCATGGGATAGAATCATAATCAGCGACTATGATTTTAAATTGAAAAAAGGCAGTCATCTAAATGAAGCGATGGATTTTTTTCTACTCCATTGAACACAACAGTACTGAGAAATAGAAATTACAATAACTAGTTGTAGTAAAATGAAAAGGTCGCAGCAGTCGGTTACGAAACGATACATGGTATTATTGCTCCTGCAGTGGTTAAGGCAGATAGGCTAGGAAAGGAGCGTCTTTTCATGGAGTAAAGTTTAAAACATACCTAAGAGAATTTGGAGATACTAGAACTAAGGCGCAGTTCATTCTAGCTTTTCACCCAACTATTTTCTTTTGAAAAGAAAGATATTTACTACACCATTAAGCAGAACAACTAAAGCTAATTATCAATAGAGAAATCTAAGTATAACTGAGAATGCATGACAAGACAACAATTTGGGACTCTCAATAAACAAGAGTGTCTGTCAAGGAAGCAAACTAAAATCCAAAAACACTCAAAGCCCAGATTAATCTTTTCTCAAGAGATTTTCAAACTTATGCTTTTACCATTGCGGGTGTCTAGGTTCAGTCCAAATATTTGAAAGTTTTATTTTATTTTATTTCGATATTCCAGCTCAGAGTAATTTTGAACGCGATACATCTAGGAAACTCCCTTGGCTCATTAAAGTGGCTTATAATATCAATCAGTAGTTCTAAGAAAATGACGGAAGAGAGTGCGGAAGTGCTTATTGCTTTCCTATATGCAGGGTGAAATATTACCCTCGTTTATTGTCTTAATCTTCGGTCAACTTTTAGAACATGGAATTGAGAAACCTCTACACGATTCTAAACTCCGTTTTTTGGAAGCAATATTCACTCCTGTATCCAAGGGATTCACGCAGATGAGACATGAAACGAAAACTTTAATTTTGAACCTAACATTGCACAGAAATTACCTTAGAGATAATTGTCCAGCCAATCCTAATTGACTAATAAAAACCTATGGATGTAAAAAAAGCCACAACAATTGCACAACAACAGCAGAAAGGACAAGAATCAATTCTAAGAAAGAGCGCTCAATTTGATTCAAAAGAGCAAATTCCTTTTGAAATTAAGGG
>CALKOP010000154.1 GCA_938091155.1 uncultured Flavobacteriales bacterium
TTCCTCTTACATATTTGCTTCTTCAATTATTGATATTGGCGCCTCTAGCGATATTCCGGTAAATTATAGTTGGTTTGACTCTTCATTCGCAATAATTGATTCTGGAAATACAATAAAGATAAGGCCCAAGGCTACTGAAACATACATTGTTCAAGGAATTACTGAGTTTGGATGTGTCAGTTTCGACTCGGTGTACGTCCAGGTTAATGAGTCACTAGAGGTCCCATCGGCCTTCACCCCTGATGAAGATGGTTTCAATGATGTTTGGAACTTGAAAGAATTAGCCAGCTATCCAAAATGTGAAGTAAGAATATTTAATCGTTGGGGACATACCCTATTCGAGTCTACAGGTTACGATACGCCATGGGACGGAACAGTCAATGGTGAGAAGCTTCCTGGTGGGGCGTATTTCTTCGTGATTGATTTGAAGGTTAGTGAGTTGAATCCTCTAACTGGCTCAATAACCATTATCAAATGAGAATAAGGCACATTATATTAGTGCTCTCATCATTGTTCATTTTTATTGTCAATGCGAGCTTTGGACAGCAAGTTTATCAGTTCAGTCAATATCAACAAAATCTGTATATCCTAAATAATGCGAGCGCTGGTCAAAACGATTACTTAGATGTTACCTTGAGCTACAGAAATCAATGGATTGGAATTACCAATAGTCCAACAACTTACTATGTAAGCGCAAATATGCCGCTTGGCAGGAGACTTGATGTTAAGCCAAAACAATCATCCACAAGAATTAGCAGGCCTGAATCTTATAATAGCATCGAGAGAAAATCATTTCATGCCGTTGGTGTATCAGCTGCCCAGGACTCTTATGGTCCCTATGCATTGAACATTTTAACCGCTTCCTACGCTTTTCACTTGCCAATTGCCGAAGAGCTTACATTAAGCTTTTCACCAAATGTTTCTTTTAACAGCGTCACGTTTGATCAAAATAAAGCCATAGTAGAGGACGCAAGGGATCCGACTTATGCTAATTATGTTGGAGCCAGAAGCCAGAGCAGCCAACTCGATATTAATGTTGCCTTTTGGTTATACCATAGCCGCTATTTTATTGGATATTCAAGTGATCAGCTTATCCAAGACCGATTGAAGCTAACACGCGGGGGTTCTCTTGAAGAAATTAAACCCAATCATAATTTCATAGCAGGGTATAACTTCAGAATCAATCGAAATTTGATTTTAACACCTAATGTTATGTTGAAATATGTCAGTCAAACTCCTCTTTCTGCTGACCTCAACGTGCGGCTAGACATTCAAGAAAGGTATTGGGCGGGATTGACCTATCGGAATAGTCATGCTTTGGCGGGAATGCTCGGCGTTTATTTTAATAACTCTCTTCGTTTGGGTTACTCTTTCGATTTCTCACTGAACTCTATTCAAACTCAGAATATAGGAAGCCATGAAATTGTATTAGGGCTGAACTTCTTGAATAAGAAAAAGGCTGCATTTTAATGAAAAAGTTGTTGTTCTTATTCTTAATTGTCCAATTTGGAGCATCCAAAGCTCAAATTAAATTTTCGTTTGGATCAGCAGAACCGCTACCTGAATTGATCAATTCGGTTTACGAAGAGACGCAACCTGTTTTTGATGCTAGAACCCAAACCTTGTATCTTAATCGATCCTTATACCCCGCGAACAAAGGAGGTGTAGCCAGTGGCCAAGATATTTGGACAAGTCAGAAAAATCAATTAGGTTGGGTAAATCCTACAAATGATTTAGCGGCACTCAACAACCAACTTAATAACTCAGTTTTAGGATTATCGGCCAAAGGAGACACAATTTACTTATTAAGCACTTATGAGAATAAACTGAGTCTTCAGAAGGGATTTTCATACTCAACGAGAATGAGCGAAACATGGTCGAAACCTGAAAAAATTCATATTCCTGGTCTCAATATTCAGGGAAATTTTTATTCCGGTTTTGTGGATGAAAGCGGTCAAATAATGATCATTTCCATGGAAAGCCGCAACTCTCTTGGCGAAGAAGACTTATACGTTTCCTTAATGAATAAAGGTGGTTGGTCGAAACCTATTTGGCTTGGTGATAGCATTAATTCTGAAGGTTTCGAGATTTCCCCTTACCTATTCAAAGATCAAACCACTTTACTATTCGCTTCTAGTGGCCATGGTGGATATGGTGATTGCGATATCTTCTATGCCTATAGAAAAGATAGCACATGGAATAATTGGACAGCGCCTAAAAATTTGGGTCCCGAAATCAACTCTTCAGCATTTGATGCATATCCATTTGCTGCAGATGACCTAATCTATTTTACATCAAATAAAGGTGATAGTTTAAGCAACTTATATACCGCCATCAACCTAGACTTTTATAGGCCTGCTGATACTGTGCGATTGACATTCAAAACAAATAAATCCGTCCTTTCAGAAGTTAGTGCCGTCGTTTTTGATGAACAAGGATCAGAGATTGGCAAATACAGCTCTGGGAAAGATGTCGTTATAGATATTCCTAATCTTAAGCAGGATGTTAAGTATACGATCAGGCCTTCCCATGAAGGCGTGAATCTCGAATTTTTTACTCCATGTATACTTAATCAACAACGTATCCCTATTGAAATAGCATCATTCAAAGACGGTGTTGTAATCATTAGCGCTAACTCGAAAGAATCAAATGACTTGGCAAAAGAGTTAATCGCACCAGAATATGATAGAGGAATGGGGGGCGTTTTTGAAATTGATAAAGTTCCCGCTCGAGATATAATTCTTGCTCTAACCGATGCAAATGGTGCCCCAACACAATATGCCATAACAAATGAAAACGGGGAGTTTGAGTTTGCCGAAACTCCTGATTCTATCGAGCTATTCGTAGAGATCATTAGTAATTTGGAATATGTGAAGAAAAATGGTGTGATAACATTCACTGCTGAGGATGGTTCTAAGCTATGCAAACCAGACAAAGACGAAGATGGTAGGTTCAGATACGTGAAGCTTCAAGCGCAGGAAGTGGCGCAGATGAAACTCTTTAATGAGTTGGGAGACGCGCAATTAGAGCAATCTTCCGGTGTATTTAAATTTCAAGATTTACCTATGGAGGGTGTTGAATTATTTCTCGTTGATGAAAATGACAACATCATCGAAACTGTTACCACAGATGAAAACGGCGAATTTAAATTCTCAAAACTCGAGGCAGACAAAGGTTTCCAAATCAAGTTGAGTGATGAAATGGACGCGGAATTAGGTGATCATATAGCCGTTCTTTTCATGGACAACAAAGGCAACGAGCTAAATATACTGAACGTAAAATCAACCGGTGGTTTTGAATACAAGCCACTCAGAAGTGAATTGAGTCAAAAAATGTCTTTGCTTGAGGAAGAGGATGCCTCCAACTTATCTAGAAATTATGTGTTTTCCATTGGATTATTCGAGTACCAAAACCTGCCGAAAGAAGACATAATACTTCAACTTTTAGATTCTGACGATAAAGTAATTGAAACGGTAGTAACAGATATAAATGGCCAATTTGTATTCTCAATGATAAGGCCAGATATGCAGTACAAAGTGCAAATAGGTGATGAGAATAATCTGGCCATTGAAGAAACAGAAATGTATTTCGTGAGTAAAAATGGTAACGTCACCACTGCTTATAACGAAACCGGCACTCAAGACTATACGTTTAATAGGTTAGACCCTGATTATTTCTTTAGTATTCAACAAATGAATGAAGGAAAAACAGAACTTCAAACTACGGAAAGCTTCAAAGACATTTCTGGCCAGTTTAAATACCAAAATCTACCTAAGGAGGGAGTGAAACTATATCTACTCGATGAGTATAATAAAGTAATTGAGACCGTCTACACTGATACGGATGGACATTTCATCTTTTCCAAATTGGCAAAAGATGCAAGCTATTTCTTGAAGCTTGCTGAGGATGACGTAAGTCTATTAGATGGGGCAAATTTCGTAATAATGAACGAAAACAATGAAGAATTAGAGCAAGAAGGGGTCGCCGAGACTGGCTTCAGTTTCAATACTCTTCCGCTAAAGTTTAATGTATTAGCAGGGATGGAAGAAGAAGATGCAAATCATTTAAATGTGTTACGTCATTTAACGTCGGGTTTCTTCGATTATCGCAATCTTCCTTCTGAAAGAACTATTCTTCAGCTTTTGGATGAAGATGACAATTTGATTGAAACTGTCACAACCGGCAAGGATGGACAGTTTTATTTTTCGAAAATGGAGCCAGGCAAGACATATAAAATTAGAGTCCCGGATATTGATGTTAATGATATAAAACAAGGTCAACTTTACTTTATAAGTAAAAAAGGAAGTGCAGTCACCACATCATCAGAAAATGGAACCAACGTCTTTACGTTTGATGGGTTGAGTGACGACTATTTTGATTCGATGAAGCCAGAAGATGAAGTGGATTCAAGTTTCAATCTTGAACGAACATTTGCTAATTTATTTGGACAAGCCATATTCAGCGGAGATCCCGCAGTTGGACAGTGGTTGGTTATATCCAATGAAAATGAGGTCGAAATTCAAAGAACTCAAGTGCAAAAAGATGGATTATTTGAAATCAATCGCATTCCGCCGGGCTCTAGTTTCAAAATAACGCCCGACAATCTTCAAAATTACAACACAAGCAATCTAGAAATTCAACTTGAAACGGCTAATCGAAAGACCTTACCAATTACCAAACTAGCTGACGGCAGTTACTCATTTACCTCTCCAAGCGTGATTGCAGAGCCAATGCGCAAAACATCAGAAGAAACTACTGTCCTGTCCGGTGCAACTGGAGATATGAGCATGCTGCCAAGTTTGATTAGCTCAGGTAGAAATGCCTTAATCCTCAACGTGACTAAATTTCACTTCAATAGCGTTCGATTAAGTGATAGGGATCGGGCTAAATTGAATGGAACAATACATCAGATATTAAAAACTGCCCAACCAATTTTGGTCGTTGGATATTCTTGTGACTTAGGCAATTTGGCTGAGCGCAAAGCTGTTGCAGAGGCCCGAGCAGCGGTGGTGAAAAAGTATCTTATGAGCATGGGAGTTAAAGAAGGTCGTATTGAAATTACGCCTATTTATGACGCTTTAGACTCTGTTGCAAACCCAACTGCGGACGAGCGAGTTAGAAATCGCAAGGTAGAAGTCTATTCAAGTGGCCCCTGACAATACCATGACATAAGTTGAGCTTGTCTTAGAGACTTTCGTGCGATAGTGAACCAGTTCAAACTCATAGCACTTACACATCGTGAACTCGGCCTTGAGTTAGTGGGTAAGTTTCACGTTCAAAAAGAGTCCCAACACGATGCGTTTAAACCGCATTTAGACAACTTTTCCATTCGCGAATTCATGTTTGTGTCAACTTGCAATAGAGTTGAGTTTTTCATGAGAACTCATGAACAATTGAGCCCTTCGTTTATCGAAAAGTTCCTGAAAGCTACGTATCCAAGTTTGAACCCTACAGATATTAGCTTTACATCTCAAAAGGCCAGAACATATGATGGGCTTGACGCAGTAAGACATGTTTTTCATGTTGCCAGCTCCTTAGACTCACTGATAGTAGGAGAGCGCGAAATAATTACTCAAATACGAAACGCTCATGACTTGTCGATTAAAAACAAGCTGAGCGGAGACTTTATTAGAATCGCAATTACCAAGGCAATTGAAGCAGCAAAGGCGGTTTATACAGAAACACAAATTGCCACTAAACCTATTTCAGTCGTAAACCTTGGTTTTAAAAGGCTTTTAGAACGCGAAATACATGAAGGGCAATCGATCGTATATATTGGTGCAGGAACTACAATAGAAGCGATCGCAGGAAACATGAAGTCAATGGATTTCAAAAGTGTAAAAGTGTTTAACAGAACAATTGAAAAAGCTCAAAAGCTAGCTACTGCTTTGGGCGGAAAAGGATACGGGCTAGATAATTTAAAATCTAAAATAGGGCACTTCGACATTATAATAACATGCACTGGTTCAGAAGGCGCCATTATCAATAAAGAGCTCTATTCTTCCATAATTGGTGACGACATCAGTAAAAAGCTTATTCTAGACCTTGCTATTCCTAGTGATATTGCAAGTGACGTTGTTTTTCATTTCCCCGTAGACTACATTACTATTGAAGATCTTAAAGCTGAGGCAAAAGAAAATTTAAAGCATCGGGAAAAGGAAGTCTTTCATTGCGAAAAGCTGGTCGAAGAACATCTCATCGACTTTGAAGAAGCATACAGAACACGAAGGTTAGAGCTAGCAATGCGTGAAATCCCTCGTTTGATGAAGGACATTAAAACCAATGCCTTAGAAAATACGTTCGCAAAGGATTTAGAGCTTATGAATTCAGTTGACCGTGAAAAATTGATTCAAATAGTCAGCTACATTGAAAAGAAGTATATCTCCTTGCCGATGAAAATGGCAAAACAAGTGGTTCTTGATAAGGACCTTAAAGGTGCAATCATTGACTAAAAAAATAATCATCGGTAGCCGCGGTAGTGACTTAGCCCTTTGGCAAGCGAACTTTTTTCAATCGCAATTAAACGGTCTATCTATTCCTGCGGAAATAAAGATTATTTCAACAAAGGGTGATCAAGTTCAGCACTTGAGCTTCGACAAAATTGAAGGCAAGGGGTTTTTCACAAAAGAAATTGAAGCTGCACTAATCAACAAAGAAATTGACATTGCGATTCACTCACACAAAGACCTAGAGACTAAGCAACCTTCTGGCCTTATGATAGCTGGGGTAAGCTATCGAGAAAATCCTGCTGAATTTCTATTAATTCACAAAAATGCCGTTGACAACACAAAAGAATTCAGGTTTAAGACAAGTGCTGTAATTGGTACTTCTTCTGCTCGAAGAAAATCTCAAATCAAGAATTTTAGACCGGATATAACCATAAAGGATATAAGAGGGAATGTACCGACCAGAATCAACAAGTTGCGGGCTGGCGATTTTGACGCAATCTTGCTTGCCGCTGCTGGAGTAAAGAGGCTCGAACTGGATCTAAATGATCTGATGGTGGTTGAACTGGATCCAAGGTTATTTGTTCCAGCCGCAGCACAGGGAGTGTTAGCCTATCAAACTCGAAGTAACGATCAAGAAATGATTGCCGTTGTGAAGCAGTTAAATCATCCACTGGTTCAAGAAGAAATTGAAATAGAGCGTAAGATTCTTTCTGGGTTCGGTGGTGGATGTCACGTCCCAATTGGGATTAATACGATAAGAAAAGAAAATTCATTTGACGTTCGCGTTTCTTATGGTTCAGATCCTGATTTGATGGCAAGGAGGGCTTTTTTCAACTGTACAACTCTACCTGAAGCCTTGTCCAAATTTGAGCAAATCCAAAAAAACCAAAGTCCAAATTCCGTGCTAATTACAAAGGAATTGAGTGCTGACAATTATCTTGAGAGAGCCTGCATAGAAACTGGCCTCCATTTAAAAGGCCTTTCATTTATTGAAACGGAAGCGATTACGTTTGAGTTGCCAACTCATTTTGAATGGTTCTTCTTTTCATCTTCAAACGCTGTTCATGCGTTTTTTAAGCAAATTGAGCCCTCAATGATTTCTAAAAAGAAAGTTGCGGCCTACGGTGAATCAACCAGTCGAGCCCTGTTTCAATATCTAGCCAATGTCGATTTTATTGCAAAACCAGGCCAACCCCTTGAGGTTGCGTCAGAATTCAAATCTTTAATCAACGGTGGGAAAGTACTTTTTCCTGTTTCCGATATTTCTAAAAAATCAATCCAGGCAGTTCTCATGCCCACACAGGTGTGCAATGTGATTTGTTATAAAACAAAGTTGCTTTCGAAAAAGCTAACCGAAGAATACGAAGCTGTAGTTTTCACCAGCCCAAGCAATGTTCATGGATTTCACCTAGAGAATGAAAAACTTAACGCGTCTATAAAAATTATTGCACTTGGCAGTTCTACGGAAAAATCTCTAAAAAACCTTGGGTATTCTTGTCAAGTTGCTGATTTCCCGAGCGAAGTTGAAGTTTTTACCTTGCTTTCCTCTTGAAATAAATCGACCTTCGCAATTCAACCTATTGTTTAGTGTTTACGCAACGCTCATAATTCGATAATATCTATTATGATAAGATACACATACCTGATTGCTACAATAATTGCCAGTCTAGCCACTCAATTTTCGTTCGCACAAATATCTTCCATCGCTAATGTCCAAAATATCCTTTGTAGTGGCGACAGCAATGGAGAGATTGAATTTAATGGTGTAGAGGCGTGTTTTGCGCCTGTTACAGTAACGTTAGACACGTTATCCCCAACAACTTTTTCTACATTAAAAAACGATGGATACACGTACATCAATCATGGCTCGGCTGCGGGTGCAGATGTCGCGCTTGGAGTTTCTTCAGGTGCAACGTCCATTGGCGATGTTTATATCATAGCAGGATGGTTTGAGGATTCGATCACATTCGATTCAGTTACTCTTAATGGAAACGGAGCCGAAACCTCGGCCTTTATTGCATGTTTTGATGCCGCAACTAGCAGTCTGCTTTGGGCAGATGCCGCAACTGCAGGTTCAGGAACATATGATCTGGCTTATGGGTCTGCAATTATTGGTGATAAAGCATATGTCGTTGGTTATTTTGAGGGTACCACTCAATTCGGAACCGCGAGCATCACGTCCGCTGGCAGTTATCAAGGATTCATAGCGAAATATGATATTCCAACTGGCAACATTGACACGGTAATTCAGGTTGGCAATGCTGGGTCTGATGAATGCACAAATATTCGTGCGGGAGAAGATGATAGATTATATGTAACCGGAGACTTTACACAATCAATAACTCTCGCTGGTAATAGCAACACAGCCAGTGGCGGAATAGATCTTTTCGTGACCTGTTTTGATTCTTCTTTAACAACCAACTATTGGGGTGCAACTGGTGGTGGCGCTGGAATAGATGTTCTACAGGACGTTGTTCCATATTCTAACGGTGCAGCTACAGAATATGCATATGTAACAGGATACTTCGCTGGCACAGCAACTCTAGGAGGCACGTCAGTAACATCAGCAGGTAATAGAGACTTTGTAATTGCTAAAGTAGATACGAATGGAAACTGGACATGGTCGGAATCTGGAGGAGGATCAGGTGTAGATCAGAGTTATGCTATTGATATAAATTCAGCTGGGGACCGATTATATGTTGCAGGACAATGGGTCGGCACCATGACTATTGGTTCGTCAACCTATGCCTCAAATGGTAATGAAGATGGGTTTATCGCTTATTTCGATACTACTAGTGCAATTGAAGATCTCTATCAATTTGGGTCAACTGGTTTTGACGGAGTATATGATCTTGTTAGTATCGATGATGACTACTTGGTATTTGCCGCAGGTCATGCTGGAAATATAGACTTTGCAGATTCCACCTTTGTTTCAAATGGTGGCTTGGATGCTTTCGCAGGAAAAATAGGTCCTGACCAACACGAAATTTGGGGTAAAAACTTTGGTGGCGCTGGCTCTTACGGTGATGTGTTTAACTCCATCAGTGCTGGTCCTGAAACGAACCTTCATTGTGCAGGAGTGCTTGGCACCGATGCTTCATCGTACCAATCTGGTTTAGTAGCAGTTGGTGTCAGTGACGCAATCGTTACCAATGAATCTTTTATGGGAACCGCTGACACATCAATTATTTTAGGCGGATTATCTGCAGGCGAGTACTATGTTTCTATGACCGATTCTAATGGAAACACAGTCATTGATACTTTTACCATTATTGATCCAGATCCAATCTCAATAAGCGGTGCCATAACTAATGCTTCCAGCGGAACATCAAATGATGGTGAAATTGATCTTATGGTTTCGGGCGGAACTCCCGGGTATTCTTATTCTTGGTCTAACGCGGCTATTACAGAAGACCTAACCGGACTTGGCATTGGAACCTACACGGTAACGGTCACAGATAGCAATGGATGTTTAGACACAGCTTCATTCGTTATTGATACTGGCAGTGTCGTTTTCAACGTGTCATATATCATAACAGACCTAAATTGTGGTGGTGATTCAAGTGGCGCCATCGACTTGACTGTTTCTGGAGGTACAACCCCATATGCGTTCTCTTGGAACTCAGGTGCAACAACAGAGGATATTACAAATATTGCTGGAGGAACATACACGGTTACCGTTACGGATAATGATACAAACTCCTATATTGACACATTTGTCGTAAATGAACCAAGCGCCATTTCGCTGACAAGTGCAATTACGCCTCCAACAAATGGTGCGATAAATGATGGTGCAATTAATATTACTGTCACTGGCGGCATTGCACCATACACATACGCTTGGAGCAACTCTGCAATTACAGAAGATATTTCTGGGCTCTCGATTGGAAATTATACGGTTACCGTGACAGACACAACCGGTTGTACCTTAATCGAGTCATTCTTTGTTGATACCATTCCTGCTTTGGGCGCAATTGTGCAAAGTAGAGATGTTACATGTATAAATTCAAATAATGGCGCAATTGATTTAACTGTTATCGGTGGTGTTACTCCATTCACCTACACTTGGAGCAATGGAGCTACCACTGAAGATATATCTGGGCTTGTCGCTGGTGTCTATACTGTTACGGTTACAGATAACCTTTTACAGTCTGTAATCGCAGCTGACACCGTTGGGTCAAGTCCAACCTTCCCAGACCCAATAGTGGGTCCAATTAACGGACCTGCTTCCGTTCAATCTTGGATTGCTTATTCGTATGATGTCCCAGCCACTAGTGGTTCTAGTTTCGATTGGACTGCACAAGGAGGTATTGTCACAAGTAACACGAGTAACAGCGTATTTATTCAATGGAATGCAGGGCCAAACGGCACTATATCTGTGTCTGAGACAGATGCGAATGGCTGCTTCGCCTCCGATAGTCTTACATTAGAGATACTTTTTGTTGGAATAGACGAGAATCATGAAAACGCTATTCTAGTATTCCCTAATCCTGTATCAAATGTGTTAAACGTAGTTCTACCTGAATCGTTTCAGGATGTTAAAATATCGTTGTACGATATTGCTGGAAGACAGATAATCACAAAAGAGCATTCAATGCATAAGGTTGAATTAGACTTAAGTGGAACAACTAGTGGAGTGTATATCTTGCACCTGCAGAAGGGCGAAACGGTGTTAACACATCGAATTGTTATTCAATAAAAACGAGTGATAACGGCACCTTTTGCCACATGTTTATTACCGCTTTGCGTGCTTTATCTAGGTTTAAACCATCGTTTATAACAATGACCCCCCCTGATGTTTAATCTGGATTGTTTCTTTCTATCATAAGACTCCCAGACTAAGCCTCAAGTTCTATTTAAAGCCTTGTTTGCGATTAGCAGTAAATGCCTATAGTCTCTTAAATATTAGGACAATAAAAAGCCGCACTGATCACAGTGCGGCTTTTTATTGCTTTAGGCTTATCTCCTATTGCAGATAAACCTTTTTAGAAATTTCTGCGTTCTCAGCATTCACATTTACAATATAAACACCTGATGCCAATTCACTAGTTGGTATTGCTTTAACAACTTCTCCTTCTCCATTATAGTTGGCAATATTCTGTCCTAAAATACTGTAAACACTTATACTTCGAAGTGGACTTCCAGATTCAATGAAGATCTGACCTCTTTGTTTTGTTATTCTTAACTCATCCTTAGGTAGATCGTTAATACCGAAAGGAGTACCAATAAACTCATCCTCAACAGTAATGGATGCCGATACACTTGACTTACATGCATTTGAATCTGAGCCAGTCACCTTTATGGTCTTAGCTCCAGGTGTGTTTGGAGATACAGACTGAATATTATTTGTTGTTGTCAACGATGAACTTGGTAGCTTCCAGAAGTACTCGACACATTCTAAGCAAGTAACAGTTAATGTAACTGATTCGTCTAATTTAATTGGTGCAGTTGTAGACTGCATAATTGACATTGTAGGTGGAGTATGAACTTCTAATGTAAAAGTTGTATCCGCTGCGCATCCAAACCGAACTGCCGTCATAGTATAGGTCGTAGAAACCGTTGGCCATCCTTGAACGATTTGACCTGAAGGGCTGCTAAGAGCTGTTGATGGTGACCAATCAAATCGAGAAACTATTCCAGTTGGAGTAGCGGTAAACGTTGAAGTGTCTCCAGGGCAAATTATCGCAGGACTTACTATCATAGAGAACAATGGATCTTGATAACCAACCTTTACCACTTTTGCACCACTCGCAGTGCAACCAAAATCATTCGTCACTAAGGCAGTATAAGTAGTTTGCGAATCTGGAGTTGCTACTACAGATATTCCCATTGAGTCATTCAAATAAAGACTTGGCGTCCAATCTACACTCGCTAGCAAAGCAGTATCTGATATGGCAGTAAGCGTTGCACTGCTTCCAAAACAAACATAATCATTGTCTCCAGTCGCTGTTGATTGAACCACCGCTGTTGGATTGGGATTTATAACAATAGATACTATCACTGTATCCGTGTCATTTAAAGACGTGCTAAATGCTGTAATTGTCACACCATAAGTACCCGCAATAGGCGTTCCATTAACCGAATCGCCCGCGTTTGTATCAATTGACATAGTGCTAGACCAAGAGTAGGTTTCCATACCCGCAGCTGTCATTGTAATATCTGTGCCAGCACAAGCAACTGTATCACTGATATTAACAGTTAGCTGAGCTTTACCTGCTGCAGCAATAATGAGGAAAAGGAATAAGTAGCCAATTCTTTTCATAGTTAGATTTTTGTGTAAGATCGCAAAATTACCTGTTCTATCCTTACATGACAACTATATACACCAATACAATCAATAATGAGTGATGATAATACCGATATGATTCAACCATTTTCTGACGAATATTTCATGAAATCCGCCTTTCAACAAGCCATTAATGCCTTTGAAAAAAAGGAGGTGCCTGTTGGAGCTGTAATTGTTTCAAAAAACAAAATTATAGCTCGCGCGCACAATCTTACTGAGCAACTTAATGATGTAACAGCACACGCAGAAATGCAGGCTATAACCGCAGCAGCTAATCATCTTGGCAGTAAGTATTTAACCAAATGCACCTTGTATGTCACTTTGGAGCCCTGTGGAATGTGTGCCGGTGGTCTTGCGTGGTCTCAAATTGGACGTATCGTTTTTGGTGCATCGGATTTGAATCTTGGATATAGGGCCATAAACCCAAAAATGCTTCATCCGAAAACAGAGCTTATAAAGGGGATAATGGCAGACGAGTCCTCTGCCCTTTTGAAGCAGTTTTTTCAAGAACGGAGGTCAGATTCATGAATTGTCAATAGTTAACTTCGCAGCTTAAACTAGAAATTATGTATCCAGAAGAAATGGTAGCCCCAATGAAAGAGGAGTTGACACGTGTTGGCTTTGATGAATTAAGGACATCTGAACAAGTAGATGCGTTGATGAACGAGATGAGTGGTACGGCATTGGTTATGGTGAATAGTGTATGTGGTTGTGCGGCAGCAAATGCTCGTCCAGCAGTGCGCATGGCTATTCAGAACAATAAGAAACCAGTTAAACTAGCAACAGTATTTGCTGGAGTAGATGCTGACGCAACAGCTAAAGCTCGTCAGTACTTTTTACCTTATCCTCCATCCTCACCAAGCATTGCCTTGATGAAAGATGGAAAGTTGGTTCATTTTATTGAACGACATCATATAGAAGGAAGACCTGCAGAGATGATTGCAGAGAACCTTATGTCAGCTTTTGATGAGTTTTGTTAACCATCACAGTCAGAAATAAAAAAAGGCGTCCAATTGGACGCCTTT
>CALKOP010000155.1 GCA_938091155.1 uncultured Flavobacteriales bacterium
TATCAGAGTTACACGTGTCGGTTGATTCAACATATGCATAAACGCCTGTTGATGTTCCAGTACTATGGTCGACATTAGGACCGGTACTGTCAGTTGGTGTCCCAGCTGTATCAGGTCTAAAATCAATATTACCAACATTAGACCAAACACTCGATATCGCGCATGTGTTGGAGCAATACTCACTGCATAGCGACCATGTTTCTAAGTTATCTGCAAAAGGAAAAGTGTCAATGGTTTGAGCATTGATTTTTCCAATTATCAAAACAAAAAATAGAGGGAATAAATAACGCATTAACCAGTTTTTGTTTTCTAATAATATAGACGTACGAAAGTAAGAAGAGTGGTGCGCTTAACTCGCAATTCCTGCCGACTTTGTAGACGAAGTCATCTTAATCACCTCTCTAACGATACTATCAGCATCATACTCGCACTCTACGTAAAGCTGTTCTTGACTACCATGTTCTACAATTCTGTCAGGAATACCTAGCCTTACCACTTTTGAAGTGTAACCATTATCAACCATGAATTCAATTACAGCTGATCCAAATCCACCTTGAATACAACCATCTTCCACAGTAATTACATGATCATATTTGCCAAAGATTTCATGAAGCATTAATTCATCCAATGGCTTTACGAAGCGCATGTCATACACCGCAGCACTACAATCATTTTTTTCAAGCAATTCGGCAGCCGTTAACGCTTCATTTCCGATGTGTCCAATAGTTAGAATTGCAATATCAGAGCCCGCCTTAACTTTTCTACCCGTACCAATGGCAATCTTTTTGAAAGGGGTCTTCCAATCAAGCATAACTCCTTGACCTCGGGGGTATCTTATGACAAATGGCCCCTTGGTTTCATCCAATTGTGCAGTGTACATCAGATTTCTTAATTCTTCTTCATTCATTGGGGCAGAAACAATGAGGTTTGGAATACATCGCATGTAAGCAATATCATATGCACCATGATGAGTCGGGCCATCTGCCCCAGCAAGACCAGCGCGGTCAAGACAAAAAATAACTGAGAGCTCTTGTATTGCAACATCATGTATTACTTGGTCATACGCCCTTTGCATAAATGAACTATAGATATTACAAAACGGCTTTAAACCCTGATATGCCATACCCGCAGAGAAGGTAACGGCATGTTGTTCAGCAATACCAACATCAAACGCACGATCAGGCATAGCCTTCATCATTATATTCAAAGAACTACCTGATGGCATGGCCGGAGTAACCCCTACAATTTTTTCATTTTTTTCAGCTAACTCAACAATGGTATGACCAAAAACGTCCTGATACTTTGGGGGTTGAGGGTCATTCGGAGTTACTTTTATTATTTCACCGGTATCCTTATTAAAAATTCCAGGTGCATGCCATTTTGTTGGACTACCTGCCTCTGCAGGTGCATATCCCTTACCTTTTTTAGTAATACAATGGAGGATTTTCGGACCTGGAATCTTTCGTAAATCTTCCATCACCTTAGCCATGTGAACAACATCATGCCCATCTATAGGGCCAAAATATCGGAAGTTCAAACTTTCAAATAAGTTCGAATCTTGAAGCAAAGCAGCTTTAATTCCATTCTCTACTTTAGCTACGATATCCCTAGCCTCAGTTCCAAATCGGCTCATTTTTCCTAAAAGATGCCAAACTTCATCCTTCACCTTATTATATGTGTGTGAAGTGGTAATATCCGTTAAATACTCTTTAAGCGCCCCGACATTAGGGTCAATACTCATACAATTATCATTGAGTACCACTAAGAGGTTTGTATTCTCAACTCCTGCATGATTTAGACCTTCAAAAGCCAGTCCGGCCGTCATTGCACCATCACCGATTATCGCAACATGCTGTCTATCTAATTCCCCCTTTGAGCGACTAGCCACCGCCATTCCTAGGGCTGCAGATATGGATGTTGAAGAGTGACCTACTCCAAAATTGTCGTATTCACTTTCCTTTATTTTCGGAAATCCACTAATTCCTTTATACTTTCGATTGGTATGGAATACTGATCTACGACCTGTTAAAATTTTATGGCCATATGCCTGATGACCAACATCCCATGCTATTCTATCATAAGGAGTATTAAAAACGTAGTGAAGTGCGACAGTCATCTCAACCACGCCAAGGCTAGCGCCAAAATGTCCTCCTTTTTTCGAAACAACATCAATAATAAAGTCCCGAAGGTCATCTGCTACATCTGGCAGTTGATCAACCGAAAACTTATCCCTTAGATCCTTCGGGTGTTCAATCTGAGATAAGAATTTGCCTGCTTGGAAAACTTGATCTGACATAGTATTGTGTGTGTGGTTATCCTAAGTAACAAGTTAGCTAGTAATTAAGTTCAAAACGCTTAATACGCTCATTATTGAAATTGGGTTTGCCATTTTTCCTTAAACAGCAACTTCCAGTAGAATACTTTCAAAAAGCTTACGTCCATCTACATTGCATAACTCTTCATCCGCAGCACGTTCAGGATGAGGCATCATTCCGAATACATTTCTTCCCTCATTGCATATCCCCGCAATATTTTCAATGGCCCCATTTGGATTCGATTCTATGCTTGCATCACCATTTACTCCGCAATACCTGAATAGAATTTGATCATTCTTCTTCAGGCGATCTAAGGTATCACTTGGTGCAAAATACTTACCCTCTCCGTGAGCAATTGGTATTTTAAGAACGTCACCTTTTCCAATTGACTGAGTCATCAATGAGTTTGACGTTTCGGCCCGAAGATAAACGTTATCACAAATAAACCTCTGACTATCGTTGTGCATTAGCGTGCCCTCAAGCAACCCTGATTCACATAATATTTGGAACCCATTACAAACGCCTAATACATAACCGCCATTATTGGCGTGCTTGATAACCGATTCCATAATTGGCGAAAATCTCGCTATTGCTCCTGATCTGAGATAGTCACCATATGAGAAACCTCCTGGGACAACGATAAAATCGCACCCTTTCAGATCGGAGTCTTTATGCCATAATCGTTCAACTTTTTGTCCCATGATTGACTCCAAAACATAAATCATGTCTTGATCACAGTTTGAACCAGGGAAGGTTATTACGCCAAATTTCATGCTATTAAATTAAGCTTCAAAGTTAAAAATCCACCTGACAGCATAAATAGTAAAAGTGATGTTTATTGAAGCCGCAACAACCAGCGAGTAGAATAATATTCTAGTAACCCATTTTGACTTAGAACTTGACATAGCGCGTGCGTTTAAAATGACCAGTGGCACAAGGACTAACCCAATAAAGAGAGCAGTTGGAGCTAATAAAATCGTTGATATTGAAACTACAGTAACAATAATTTGAAATCTAAGCAGCCTTTTCTCTCGCATTGTAATTGATCTTGTTTGGAGTAAAACAAATACAATATTCATTACCACAACAATAATCACGCTTATTGAAGGGGCACTCCAAGTTACCGACACAACGCTGATATATAACTCGCCCAATGAAATCCAGAGTTTTTCTGGCCAAAAAATGTAGAAAATTGTTGCGAATAAATAAATAGGTGTAACCACTCCAAAAATAGCTAAGAACAGTCTTTTTACTGTCAAATGACCACCAACTATCAAAGCCGCAAAAAGGGTGATAATGTGCACGATATAGCCTGAACTGAACAAACATAAAAGTCCAACCATAAAGGCCGCATTAAAAACGGAATATGCCAGTTTCTTCTCATTTATACAGTTTAAACATTGGCCTAAAAACACAATGAATAGCAATACCGATGACCAAAATGTAACGTTTTGATAGGAAACGGGTATGAGAAACACACCAATGGCAAAGGATACTAATGGCAAATTTGACAACTTACCGAGTAGGGCCTCCTCGCTGACCAATCGGTTCAAATAAAGCATTGATCCGATAGCCAATAATATTGACAAAAACCCATTCAAAATCCTTCCAATGGACCACATCGCATTGTTGGTCAACACATTAACTAATGATCCAGAATGGAACTGTGTGAAAAAAGGGTCAATCAATACTGACACAACGAGAGCACCAATGATTGCAATCAACGGAGAGGCTACAACCAAAAGGCCTTCGTTTTTCCTAAGAAATACAATCAATTGATCAGCGGTTTTAGCAAACTTAAGTTCTGGTGATGTGGGAATCGAACAAGTTCATAAATTCGCGTAAACTTTAGAGACATTATGAACCTAAACGAAATACTAGAACCGATTGCAGATATTTTTACTTGGACCTTCGGAATATTAGAAGCTCTAGGAAATGGTTTCAACTGGTTCATCATCGCTGTTATGTCTATTCTTGGAGTGATTTGGATTAAAAAAATGTCCGATTTCAACAGAGAAGCCAAGGAAAACGGAACACTTAAGTAATCAAATAAATTACTCCTGCTTAATTGGCTCTAGATCGAAGCCAAGGTCCTTCCTGTAATACATGTTTTCATAGTATACTTTATTCACTTCTGAATAACTCGCCGCTAAAGCTTGCTTTAGAGTTTCTCCAAAAGAAGTAATTGTTACGACACGTCCTCCGTTTGTAGATACGCGAGATCCATCATTCTTTGTTCCTGCATGAAACACAAGTGAATGTTGAACTTGATCTAATCCAAGAATAGTTTTTCCTTTCTCATATGATTCTGGGTATCCCCCAGAAACCATCATTACAGAGGCCACTGATTGTGTGTAAACTTCCAATTCATCATTCCCTAATTCTTCCCCTCCACATTTCCAAAGAAACTCGAGCAGATCTGACTTTATTCTTGGCATGATACTCTCCGTTTCTGGATCGCCTAATCTTACATTGTATTCAATAACAAATGGATCGCCATTTACATTCATCAAACCGATGAAAACAAATCCGTTATACGGAATATCATCCGCCTTAAGCCCCGAGATAGTTGGCTTGGTAATTCTTTCTTCTACTTTTCGCAAAAATTCATCATCCGCAAAGGGCACTGGAGATAATGAGCCCATACCACCTGTATTCAACCCTATATCTCCTTCTCCAATACGCTTATAGTCTTTAGCTGAAGGTAAATTGACATATGTTTTGCCATCGGTAAGCACAAAAACACTTAGTTCAATTCCGTCTAAAAACTCTTCAATAACGACCGTTTCGCTTGCCGTACCAAACTTACTTTTCACCAACATTTCTTCCAAGGCCAAGTGCGCCTCTTTGAGATTATCAATGATCAACACTCCTTTCCCTCCAGCTAAACCATCAGCTTTTAAAACAAATGGAGGATTCATTTTATGTAAAAATTCTTTTGCGCCTTCTAACTGACCCGCACTAAAAACGCCATACTTCGCTGTTGGGATTCCATGTTTAGCCATGAATGCCTTTGAAAAAGATTTACTTCCCTCAAGTTGTGCACCCGCTCTACCAGGGCCAATAATTCGAACATTCTCTGTCTCAATATCTGATTCAATATACTCCCGAATTCCTTTGACTAATGGCGCTTCTGGGCCAACAACCAACAGATCAACATTGTTATCGATAATTGCCCTTTTGATTTCAGGAAAATTGGTTTCACCTATGTTGACGTTGGTTCCTACTTGTGAAGTACCTCCATTACCAGGAGCAATATAAAGATTGTTCATTTGCTCGCTTTGAGCCAATTTCCAGGCGATTGCGTGCTCTCGCCCTCCACCGCCTAACAATAAAACATTGAGTTTTTTCATGGTCTTTTTTACAAACCGTGCAAAGGTTAACACTTCTAGTTCGATTCGTCCAGCGAACTTTTCCACCGAATTTTAAGGTCACAAAAAAGGGATGCTTTCACATCCCTTCATCCATGATTTTGGATTTATCTATTTCTTAACTCGTTTGATACTGCAACCGATTGACTTAGTTCTGTTAGGAGTGATTTCCTTACCACTTGCCATAGCTGTGATTGCATCAGAAAGATAATGCTCCTTAACATCTTCTTTATTTTCACTGTTATCATCAATAGAACCTCTATAGGCCAACATTGCGTTCTTATCAAACATGTAGACATGTGGTGTTGTGCGCGCTCCAAAAGCATCAGCAATAACATGATTCTCATCCATCAGATATTTCATCTTATAACCTTGATCTTTTGCATGCTTTTTCATTTCAGCCATTGAATCATCGCCATTTCGCTTCGCTTCATTGCTATTAATTAATACCATTCCGATATTATTCTTTTCACATAAATCGTAAATCTCATTGTATCTATTTTCCCATTGAACAACAAAAGGACATGTGTTACATGAAAAAACCACTAATAACCCATTGTCTTTCAACTCTTGTCTTAAGAACGTTTGGCTTCCATCTATGTTAGTCATGGAGTGCTGTGACATTGGAAAAGGGTCTCCAATTTCAACTTGTCCTTCACTTGGTGTTGGGGTATCCCAAGAAGTTAAGGCAAAACCACCCAACACCATCACTGCAGCGATTGCCGCTCCTTTTAATATATTTATTGTCATCATTGTTTTATTTTTTCTAGATCAAATTCAAAACGACAAAAGTAATCTAAGTTGCTTTTGTTTAGTCCACATATCCCGCTCGGAGTGCATAACGAATTAATCCCGCGATGTTATGTACTTCCAACTTCGTCACTAAATTGGTATCCACTGTTCGATGTGATATAAAAAGCTTGTCTCCAATTTCCTTATTTGAATATCCCTGTGCGATCCACTTCAAAATTTCGATTTCACGCCCGGTTAAATCATGATTCAGCGCAACATTCTGAAAGGATGTACTATCACTTGAGTTTCCACTTCCCGCCAATGTCAGCGTTACTTCGTCTGAAAAATATTTACCTCCAGATGCCACTTTATTGATTGCCTTTACCAAATCTTGTTGATCAATGTTTTTCAAAATGTATGCTGAGGCCCCCGCCCCTACAACTTTTTGAATCATCCCTTTTTCGTTGTGCATGGTCAGAACTATGCATTGCACTTAGGGTTTGCTGTTTTTTATTGCCTCTATAGCTTGAAGCCCATTCATAATGGGCATATCAATGTCGACCAAGGCAACATCGACCTGAACTGACTATATGATTTGCACAAGACGCTTACCATCATTTGCCTCGGCAACAAATTCAAATCCATCTTGTCCATTTATTAAGGCCTTTAATCCATCCAGTACTAACTGGTGATCACCTGCCACTGCAATCCGTATCATGCGACTAAATTAAAATTACTCTTTAGATTGAGGCAGATTCTGGCCAACTATTACCTCCCCTAAATCCAAGGCGATAGCATTAGTTTCGCAGTAAGTAATCGAATGAAAAACCCTAATCATAAAATTCAAGGCGCAATATATACTGCCCTATTTTTAATTCTGGGCTGGTTCCTCTTTCATGGGCAATTTTCACTTTGGGAAAAGCAAATTCCCGGAAGCGGTGAAGATGGTGCGAAAAACTACTATACGACTGCCTATCACCTAAAATACAGCTCCTCGATCACCCATTTTGATGGAATGAATTATCCTTTTGGTGAGCAGGTAATCTTTACAGATAATCAACCGTTGGTTACCAATCTACTTCGGCTAGTTGACGCCAGTACTGACTGGGTCTTCTACCTAGCCATGATGTCTGGTTTGTTCGGAGGATGGTGCTTTTTTTTAATGGCAACCCGTTTTGGTATAGACTACCGATTCGCAATGCTCGCCAGTTTAGGGGCCATGTTTCTAAGCCCACAGTTGATGCGACTTGGAGGACATTATTCACTCGCATATATTGGCATTATTCCCATTTTTATTTGGTCTCTATATAATTTCGAAAAGACAGCTTTAAAAGATCTATTAGCACTTGTAATTGTTACCTCTTCCGCTTTCGTCCATCCATATTTCATGATGATGCTGGTTCTTTTTTGGGGTAGTTACTTGCTAGTCCTCCAAATTTCATCGGGAAGGCTAAAAAGTTTGAAATCTTGGGCTAAAACAATATGGCTACCACTGGTCCCAATCCTTGTTTCCCAATTGGTGTTAATACTGACTGACTCAGTCATTGACAGGCCTTCATCTCCATACGGCTTCTTAAATTATAGGGCAACATGGTCTTCCATTTTCTTGCCACTGGATTTTGACTATTTCGAGTCCATATCAAGTGGGTTTCAACAATCTTCAGAAGGTGGAACTTTCATTGGTTGGTTCGCTATTATTGGCCTATTGGCGGGTGCTTGGAATCTGATTAAATCAAAAAAACTCGATTCCTCCCATTATCTGCTTTTAGCATCTATACCTATTCTACTTCTTTCTGTGGCTTTTCCTTTTTATATCTGGAAACTGGATCGGTTCATCGATTATTTAGGTCCGCTAAAGCAATTTAGAGGCATTGCACGATTTGCTTTTGTATTCTATTATGCTGTGAATCTTTTTGCAATCATTCAACTTGGTAAGTTGGTGTCATCGCGGAAGCCAATGGCCAAAATCACTTTCCTTTCCGTTGTACTTTTAGTATTTAGTGTCGACATCTGGAGCCATCGTAATCAAGTGATCTTACAAACAAGTAGTGGCACTCAAGTTTTTCATTCCAACACATTTAATTCGGTACTGAAGAACATTTCGCTTAGTGATTTCCAAGCTATTGTGCCACTTCCCTATTTCCATGTGGGATCTGAGAATTTTCGAACCGAGGAAATTGAAGGAATTCGCGAAATGAGTTTTGCGCTTGGTTTAGAATCCGGGCTTCCGCTCACGGGTGTACAAATGAGCAGAACATCAATAAGTCAGACTATGATGCAGCTCGAGTTAATGTCATATTTAGGACGCACACCACAAATACTTAACGAGTATCCATCGGATAAAGCCTTACTGCTGCTTGTGAAAGATCATGAGCCGTTGTCCCAATCTAATTTATTGTTGGTCGAACACTCACAGCGAATTGCTTCAATTAATGGATATACTATCAGATCATTAGAATTTTCTTCAATTCATAAAATAGTTGACTACAACAAGCGCAACGTATTATCTAGAATTGACTCAGCAAATAATCGTACGATCGTTTATCAGGGTTCGCATGGCTCAGATTCAAGCGATATCCGATTTTGTGGGGAGAATAGCAGACATGCGCAGCGAATCGATTGGACTGACCTCATTGACCCAACTTTGAATCTAGAATCGGGAGAAGAGTATGAATTGAGTTTCTGGTTTTATGCCGGAGATCAACATTCGGTGAACACCCAGGTTTGGCTTTGGGAACGCAGTAAATCAGGAGAAAATCTGCGATTTGAAGTGAGCGAAGTTGGCGACCATTTAGAGCAGGTTATTGGTGATTGGATCCTTTGCACACTTCAAATATCTGTTTTAGACAACTCCAATAAAATTCAAGTCATGTTGCATCGTGATGGTGTAAACATGGATATTTGGTTCGATGAAGTTATGTTGAGAAACATCAAGAATGATTGCTTCAAGGAAGGGCCTCTAAACTTAAATAATAGATATATCGAACTACCACGCTGACCATTTGTTGGTGCTGAAATTTATACTTCATGAGAAAGACAACCGTATTATTAGTAAACCTAGGAACACCTGATGACCCAAGGGTTGGAAAAGTTAGAAGCTACCTTTCACAATTCTTGAATGACCCACGCGTCATTGATATTCCATGGTTGGCCAGAAAAATTCTTGTGAACCTGATTATTGTTCCTTTTCGGGCACCAAAAAGCGCCAAAATCTATCAAGACTTATGGACCAATGATGGGTCGCCAATTATTATTTATGGCGAGAGTGTGAAGGCATTATTGCAAAAGCAGTTGGGTAGTGATTATTCAGTTGAGCTTGCCATGCGCTATAAGAATCCAAGTATCTCATCTGTATTGGAACGAATTAGAAAAACCAACGCAAAAAAGATAATTGTACTTCCATTATTTCCTCACTATGCCAGTGCTAGCACCGGTTCGGCTTTGGAAGCAGTAATGGATGAAATAAAAAAGTGGTGGGTAATTCCAGAGCTTTCCATTATAAGTCAATACTGGGATCATCCTGGTTATATTAAAGCCTTTATTGAGCGGGGAAAGAAATATGATTGGAAGGATTATGACCATGTCATTTTCTCATATCACGGTTTACCAGAGAGACACGTAGACAAAGTTTATGATGATGGTTTATGCAAGGATCGAGATTGTTTGCACGAGGTGAATGATGAAAATCACTTCTGTTACAAGGCCACCTGTTATGGAACCACTCGATTGCTCGCGGAAGGACTGGGCATACCCAAAGAGCACTACACAGTGAGTTTTCAATCGCGGTTGGATAAAAACTGGATTGAGCCATTCAGCGACAAAGTTGTTGAGGAAAAGGCAAAGGCTGGCGCTAAAAAACTGCTTGTTTTCTCTCCTGCATTTGTTGCAGATTGTTTGGAAACGATTATCGAAATCGGGGATGAATACCAGGAGATTTTTGAAAAACACGGAGGCGAAAAAGTCCAACTGGTGGAAAGCTTAAATGACCATCCGCTGTGGATTGACGCGTTGGAAGATTTGGTGAAAACACATTAAATGAATCGAGTATGGAAACAGTTCCCTGCGAGCGAATCCATAGCCCAGCGTTTAGCGCTTTGGTCTAGCCATTCTGAATTCGGATTTTGTTTTCGAGGTGACGGTTGGGGGGCGAAAAACGGCAACGACTGCAAGGTACTAGCAGGAGCCGGGATGTTCTCTACCTATTCTGGTGCGCTCAATACGGCCTCTGACTTTATTGATCACGCAAATGATTACGTGTTTTCTAGCTTAGGCTACGATCTTAAAAACAGCTTAGAGAAGCTTTCCAGCGAAAATGCGCTTAGCATTGAAATTGATGCGCTTGTTTTATGCATCCCAAAGATCGTTGTGTTTGAAAAGGATAAAGAAATTAGTATTGGAATTAGAAGTGAAATTCTCCCAGAGATTACTCATAGTGAAGTCTTACAACAAATTGAATCCGTTGAAACTTTTGATATAACGCAAAAGGTATCCACGCCACATTTCAAATGGACCCGTGAACAGTTCGTAACGAAAATAAAGGAGGCAAAAAAATACATCCAATTGGGTGAGATATATCAAGCGAACATTTGCCAGGAAGTCATTTGGTCAGAAGCACAAATAGACCCTGCCTCATTGTTTAATTTGGGATTTGAATCTAATCCAAATCCATTTTCTGTTTATGTTCGGCTGCAGGACAAGCATATATTAAGTTGGAGTCCTGAGCGGTTTCTAAGTTTTGATGATCGCAAAGTGTTAAGTCAACCCATGAAAGGAACAGCTCCACGTGGCGTAACGAAACAGGAGGATGAATTGCACAAAAAGGAACTCGCCCAGTCGGAAAAGGATCGCAGAGAAAACGTAATGATTGTGGATATGGTGCGAAATGATTTAAGCCACTTTGCAGAGAAAAACAGTGTAAAAGTTCCTGAATTATATAAAATTGACACCTACCCCAGCGTTTACCAGATGCACAGCACCGTGATATCAACTTTACGACCAAAAGTGCCACAGTTTGATGTGCTTCTTAAAGCATTTCCGATGGGGAGTATGACAGGAGCCCCGAAGATAAGAGCAATGCAAATAATTGATAACCTGGAAACGAGTAGTCGAGGGATTTTTTCTGGAACCATTGGACTCTTTACTCCAGATGGCAAGGCAGACTTCAATGTGGTCATTCGCACGCTTATTTATGATAGGAATAAACAACTATTATCCGCACATGTAGGTGGTGGAATTACCGCTTTAAGTGATGAAGAAAGTGAATACGAAGAGTGCCTTGTAAAGTTGGAGCCTATACAAAAATTGCTCTATGAAATCGAAAAATGAGTCCGTATCTTTGAGATATGCAGACCACACACGACCATATAAAAACGCTCGATTTATTTAATTCTAGCGATAAAATTCTTGTAGCCGTTAGCGGAGGTAAAGACAGCATTGCCTTGGCTCACTTTCTACACGAGAACGGATTTAATATCGGAATTGCCCACGTCAACTTTCACTTGCGGGGAGATGAATCAGATGCGGATGAAGCATTTGTTCATGTCTTTTCGAAAAGCCTTGGAGTTCCCCATCATTTGCATAATTGTCATTTTAACGATAAGGGCAACTTACAAGATTGGGCAAGGA
>CALKOP010000156.1 GCA_938091155.1 uncultured Flavobacteriales bacterium
AAATCACTGAAAAATCCTTATAATCTAAAAGCCCTATGAATGCATCGAAATCATCACTAAAAGACGAGTTAGATGACCCAGTAATAAAAAAGCTAGTATCATTATTTGAAATTATTCTTGCCGATATCTCATCCCGACCAAAACCAAATGATTTTTCAAATGTCTTTTGGCCTAACATGTTATAATTCAAAATCAAATAGTCCAGATTATTAGAATCTATTGGCTTGTAATCACCAAACACTACTATTGATTCGCCAACTAAAAACGATGATATTGATAACGAATCATACCCTATAATATTCAATTCCATTAACTGAGTGAAATTGTAATCAAACTCAACAATTTTATGGCTCAACTCTTCCCCGGTAGTATAGTCTTTATACAGGATGTAAACTCGATTTGAAGTTATTTTAATTTCTACTGGAATCTGTGTCGCAGGTTCTTCCAATACTTTGTTATCAATAACATCAAAATTCGAATCGAGTAATATGATTTGAATATCGTACCCTGAATTTGAATATCCATTATAATAACTTGTCAATAGAACATGTCTTTGTAAACTATCTACTGCTCCATCAACCAACCTTTCGTTCGCAGAAGTGCCAATTGCAATAAAGCTATCAACCTCAAAGTCAAGATTTAAATGGATCACATAAATGTCTGAGGCTCCCTTTCCAACTTCTCCTGTATTCCCAAATACAGTAAAACCATCAGCAGATTCGACCCCATACACGGGCTCATCCTTTCCATCAGTTCCAATTGTATAATAAAATGACGTATCCTGCCCTTTTAAGAGCCCAGTAAGACCGAACAGTATGATCACTAATAATAATCTCATCAGAATAAGTATCTAACATTTACCACACCACTTCCACCAGCAAACCGGCCAGGCAAAATCAGCGCTTCCAGATTTCTCAATTCAAGATTAGCGGCAAAATGCGACCATTCAAAACTACCAGAAAGCCCAGCTTGAACAGTACCATAGCCACCATAACCAACACTCAAATGGGTAGCGATGTGATCATTAAACCGATATCCGTTTTTTAGGTACACAAATGGATCAAAATTGGCATTCCATCGCATGACCCATCCGCCCCCTGTTTCGAATCCCGCATCTCTACGTTGCAAAAGCTCAGCATGAATGGCACCAGGTAGCCATACAATTTTCTTCTGTTTATTGATATTTCTAATTACTCCGCCAGATAAACTATCTGCCAGTTCATTTTCAGCAAACTGACCATTCACATTTATAATGTCTTCAATTTCTATCCCGCGCCAAGTATAATTAGAGTCTAGGTTAACGTTCAAGGTTTTCTTACTCCACTGAATCATTCCTAAATTATTGATTGCAAAATCAAAATCCCATGTCGACTCCTCTCCTTCAAACTGCATATGAAAGCCTAGGTCTATTGCAGCACCTGATCCGTTATTAACAGCAAAACCACTTCTACCTGTATCCGATAAGCTAAATCCACCATTTAAACTCGTTGAAAGTGTATCTCCCAATACAGATGTGTAAAGCCACGACCGTTCAAAATCACCCTCTACATACTGCTCACCATTGATATAACTTACCAATGCAAAAACCGCTGAACTTGGGGTAGGCTGATATTGCCAGCCTATAGCCATTTGCTGATAACGCATACCCATTGCACTGAGGCCAGAAAAATCAAGCGTATCTCCAGCATATGATTTATTTCCTTTAAAAACCAGCTTGGTTATGTTCTTTGGAATATTAGCGTCTAAATGAGCAACATCTGCAATCTTGAATAACAAGCTATGTGAGCTAGACTTTAAATTCCAAGCTCCTTGCACTGCCCTTTCATAATCTAAGCCGACTGAATTTTTAGAAGAATTCAATGCCTTAATTTCATTACCAATTGTTTCTTGTGTCAGCTGATCAGACAAGACAAGTTCTTCTACAAATCTATTTGAAAAATCTGCCGAAGTCGCATTAATTCCAGCGTTTAGCATGATGAAGGACCTCTGATCTGAACCCACCCACCAGTTGTGATTAACTGGTTTTTGAGCGTATGCATTATGCATCAACGACAAAAGAAATATGACCGATACAAACCTCATTTTTTGGTTCGAGCATTTATGTCTGCAACAACGCTATACGTTATATTGCTGGTCGATTTGAGATGAATTGAATCCAAACCTACAGTATTCAAAAGGGTATTAACCCTGATGAACTTCGTCATCTCTAATTCATCAAAAAGACCCTGGTCTATAGGTATCTCAACTTGACTTCTAGTTGGAATTTCAACTTGGCCTAAGGTGTTTTCTTCTGCTCCAGAAACCAAAGCACGTTTAGCAAATAGACTATCGAGGCTGTTATTGAGCGAATCGAGCAGGTAGACCTGAATTTCCGCTTCAACGGGATACCCATTTACAATAATAAGGTTTAGTGATCCATTATTAATTCTATCCAATGGATTTTCCGGTTCAGGTGCATTAAACTTAAATTCAGAAGTGTCACTCAAGCCAATACCTTTTGCGCCAAAAACGAGTGGCACATCCATATTCATGAGTGCCGTTAAATTATGTCCATAGTATGCAAAGTCATTTCCTAGAGAGGCATCACCTAATGGGTTGACCTCAATATCTAAATCAGCAAGGATTCGATTCGGCCGCAATTCAAATAACTCATTCAGGTTACTGTTTTCGTCAGTAAATGAGAATTTTTGCTGAACGTGTTTGACCGGATCGCTAAGATCATATCTATTTATTGCTCGGGTAAACAATTGGTCGTTGTTCATAATTTCATGACTTAAATATGCCGAGGATCCATTTTCAGTACTCGCAGAACCTAGCCTTTGAACATTGAGCCTGAGGTCAGCTCCTATTCCATTATCGATAGTCAGGTTCACATCAAAATCCGTGATGTTGATCGATTTAAACGGAAATTGATTAAAAACTTCGAGGGTTTCATCCTCTTCAAAAAGAATGGTTTGATTTCCAAAATAACCCGTGATGTACTCAGATATTACGCCCGTAACTGTATTAATTACATTAAACTCATCACCCGCTTTGAATTGGTGGTTTTGCGTCTCATCTGGATGAATCATCGCTTGTAAAAAAGTGACTACCGTATTAAAATCCGTACCATCTTCACCTCTCAAATCCAACTCGTAACCATCCAAGGTAAAGGTTCTATTTAGGGTATCATTAGCCTCTATCCTAGCTTCTACCAGAAAAGTATCACCATTTAGAGTTGCACTGTATATCCCGTATTGAAATAGAACTGGCTTGTCAATTGTGTTTTCTAAAAAAATAGTAATGTTCGCCTCACGAATAAGCGCATATGTTAACTCAACATCTTTCAATTCAAATTTAGTCTCATCTAACTGATAAAAGAAGGGCACACCTGGAGGGAAATTCAAACTAATCGGGACCACAAATCCAGTATCAATGCTATAATCTGGTATACCAATTAAGGTGTCTAAACCGAGGCTTATTAGCGTTTCCTCTGCCACTATATGTAGCAGGTTATTAGCATCAGAATAGGTGTTTTGATCAGAATCGTAATCTGAAAAATTAATAGTGCCATGGGCTGCAGGAACTAGTAAGTCCATATCCCAATTTGCAAGTTCAATATCTCGCCTGCAGCTTGACAAGATAACACCTGCGAGGAGTGCAGTTAGCAAGAATTTGAGTGCGTTTTTCATTCCGGAAGAATCAAAGGTGTAAAAAACTTAATCAGAATTTTTAATGGTCTCATGGCTACAGATTAATATGCCTTATTTGTTAAGCAAATTGAACTCTTTTTTGTTGGTAAAATAAAACTTCTTTTTAAGCGTATGCATAACAGACGGAATAGCTTTGCAATAGATAACTTTTAACTGTGTCGCTAAATTTAGATCTTAAATTCTTTTACTCTTGGATAGCTTGCTCGTTGAGCATGTTTTTTCTATCCTATTTATGGCATGCCCAAATACTCAATGACTTCCTGAAGATTCCCTATCCAATTGATGTATTCCTTTTTATTTCAACCATTGTATATTTGGGAATAGGCCTGTTAATAACAGCCTTAACCTATATGAGTAAAAAAATAAAAAACTCCTTCAAATATGGAATACTGGTAGGTGGTATTATGGGTATTTCCATCTATGCAATCACCTTCGTATTCGGTATAAGCTTCTCAGCAGTAATCGATCTTAAATATATTGCAGTTGACGCAGGCGAGCAGGCGGTTGGTGGATTAATTTGTGGGTGGGTATAAAGGGCTTTATACTTAGACGCAAAAAGGGAAAAAGCCCTCGCTTAATCAATTATCTGCAACTCACTAAGGTTTCGGTAAACTCCGTTTTCAATTTTCAGTAATTCTTCGTGGGTTCCTTCTTCGCGAATTATGCCATTATCCAAAACCACGATTTTATCAGCCTTTCGAATTGTGCTCAATCGATGTGCAATAATTACGCTGGTTCTTCCTTCCATGAGCGTTTCCAAAGCTTCTTGCACTATTCGTTCACTTTCTGCATCCAGTGAAGAAGTAGCTTCATCGAGAATTAAAATCTTTGGGTCTTTAAGAATAGCTCTCGCAATTGCAACTCGTTGCCTTTGGCCTCCACTAAGTTGTATACCTCTTTCACCAACTGTGGTGCTAAACCCGTCAGGAAAGCTCTTAATAAAGTCAAGTGCATTTGCCTTTTTCGCGGCCAATTCAATTTCTTCCTGCGTTGCCCTTGGCTTGCCGTATGCGATATTTTCTCTAATACTACCTCCAAACAACAATATCTCTTGCGGCACTAATGCCATGGCATTTCTTAAATCATGTAAATCGTACTCTTCAATATCAAGTCCATCAATTCGAATATTTCCTTCTGAAGCATCATAAAATCGGAGGAGGAGAGAAGCGATGGTTGATTTTCCTGCACCACTTGGTCCAACCACCGCAATTTTTTGTCCAGACCCAACCAAAAAGCTAACCGAATTTAAAACCGATTTATCCTGTCTGGAAGGATATGAAAAGGCAACCTTATTGAAGACTATAGCACCGTCCGAAACTTTAGTTTGAGCGTGTGCATTATCAATCTCTTCAGGCGACTCATCCATTAAATCAAAAAGACTTTCGGTAGATCCAATAGCCTTTTGAATCTTACCAAATATATCAGCAACACCACCAATTGAACCACCTACAAAAACACTGTATAGAATGAAAGACATCAATTCGTCCATCCCTATTTCACCTGCATTTTTCAATTTGACGCCATACCAAATCACTAACACGATGGCACCAAACAATCCCAATATGATAAATGAAGCAAATGCACCTCTCCATTTAGCCCCTTTCATGGCTACCTTCCTTACCTCTTCTGTAATCAAGTTATATCGATTGCGCTCATAAGATTCGTTAGCATAAGATTTAACACTTTGTATTGCCTGCAGCGTTTCATCTACTACGACTTGAGCATCAGCTAATGTTGACTGGGTCTTTTTGGAAAGCGTTCGGATAAACTTCCCAAAAAAGAATGCTGACAGCATCATTACGGGCAAGGATATGAGCATTACTAATGTTAGCTCTACACTATAGAAAAACAATAGGCTAACCCCGATTAGAATGGTTATTACCTGCCTTACCATTTCAGCGAGAGTCGTCATAAAAGTGTCCTGCAATTGACTAATGTCGTTGCTGATTCGGCTATTCAATTCTCCAACTCGATGACTTGAAAAGAATGCCATCGGAAGTTTTATTAAATGAGCGTATGTATCCTGTCTTATAGCAGCAATAGCTCTCTCTGTTACATCAGCAAAAAGAAATATTCTCATGAACGAGAAAAACGCCTGCAAAGTGAATGCCGCAATTAGCAGCAGGGCAACTTGGTCGATATTCTGTAAATTGAAAAACTGATCAATTGAGCTATCACTGACATCATCACCACCCATCAATCGACCTATTAGACCAGGAAACGACATGAAAGTCAGCGAAGACAGCAAAAGAAAGAACATTCCCCACGAAAACTTCCAACGATAGGGAAGCACATATTTGAAAATTCTTAAAGCACGTTTAAGACTTTCCTTCGACACTTTTGTTTTCTCTTCCGACATATTAAGAGCAAAGGTTGTGATTGAGACTCTAAAAAACCCACAATTACGACCCTTCGTCTAAAAATCTCGACTAATCGTACCATTTATTTGGTTGTTCATACCAACTCGTTTCTTAGATTTAGTTTAATTTACCCTAACTATTTAATTAATTGTCAGTTTCTTAATTAAGAAACTGACTTCATAACTTATCTATCGCATCATGATCAAATCGTATTGGGTCGAGGAATGGAAGACGGTGGATTTGAGTAAAGACAAGCTCAGGAACAAATATGATATTTCGAATTATGGCCGTATCGCGAGTTATCGAAAAACAAGGGATGACGGCAGACTGTTAAAAGGCAGCCTAGTAGACGGTTATCCTGTATTCGGTACAAGCAGTTCTATCGTGAAAACGGCATTGTAACGGTCAAAAACAAACAAATTTTCCTATACAAATTAGTCACTGAATATTTTGGCGAAGCTAAAAAAGAGGACCATCGATATGTGATTCATCTTGACTATAGCAAGATGAATAATCATAATAGCAATTTGAAATGGGCTACAAAAAGAGAGATGGAATTGCATCAACAAAATAATCCTGATGTGAAATCTAGATAGTTGAGTAAGTAAAGAAACCCATACAAAGGGCATAAACAGAATGCGACTCAGGTAAAGCGATTGAAGCAAAAAATATTTGACCCAAGCAGAAAAATGCGTTATCGAATATTGGCCAAATAATTCAATATTTCTGAAATACAGTTATATCGGATTAAGTCTGGAGAGAACTGGGGACATGTTACCATTGACGATTATGTAACTATCCAGATAATTTAAATGAACTTGGATTCTTATCTAAGTCCATTTTTTTTGGCTTCTATCGAAATGAAGCCCAACAGCCAACTTGCTGTATTATATTTGGTTTCGATATGAAAATTTACAGCTCATTATTCCTTTTTCTCTCTTTATCATCAATCTCTATCGGTCAAGCAATTGACACTGCTAATATTCCGATATGGGCAGAGATGATGGATGATACTGATGCCAATTTCTTTGAAACCCAATATGCCTTTGAAACATATTTTCAAGGTCGCGAGCGTCAGCCGGGCGATGGCTGGAAGGTTTTTAAGCGATGGGAAAACCATTGGAAAGATTATTTAAACGAAGATGGCTCTCGAATGGATGTCAGCCTTTTTGCTGAGGCATTTGAGCAATGGAAAATTGCCGATAATCAGCAAAACACGCAAGGAGCAGAAAGCACTAATGGCGCTTGGGAGGAAATTGGGCCAATTATTAAGCCAAATAATGGCACTGGTCAGCCAAATGGAAATGGACGTATTAATACAATAGGATTTCATCCAACAGATGCCGATATATTTTGGATAGGCGCGCCAGCTGGTGGATTATGGAAAACAAATGATGGAGGAGTAACATGGTCTTCTAACACAGATGATTTAGCCACTCTTGGAGTTTCAAGTATCTTGGTTAACCCATCTGACACTAATATTATGTATATCGGCACTGGAGATCGAGATGCAGGAGATGCTCCAGGAAGAGGAGTATTTAAGTCGACTGATGGTGGTGTAAATTGGACGCAATCCAGTTCAGGTATGGGTAATCGTGAAGTTAGCGCGATGGTGATGCATCCTTCAAACCCGTCTTATATAGTTGCAGCTACCAGCGGTGGCATATATCGCAGTCAAAACGCAGGTTCTACCTGGACTCTGGAATCTTCTAACACTTCATTTTACAAGGATATTAAGTACAAACCCGGAAGCACCACCGTTCTTTATGCCTCTGAAACTTCAGGCGGAGCAGACTTTTATCGTAGCACAAATGGTGGTGACACTTGGACACAAATTACGAGTGGTTTACCGACTACCTCTCAACGATATTCTATTGGGGTATCAGCTGATGATCCTGACGTAGTTTATCTATTAAGATCAATAGGGTCCGCTTATGGTGGCATCTACAAATCCACCAATTCAGGCATAAGCTTCACCACACAATCTACCACACCAAACCTTATGGGGTGGGCTGAAAACGGGTCAGGCTCTGGTGGACAGGGTTGGTATGACCTCGCAATTGAGGTTGATCCAGATGATGCCGCGATTATTTACGTTGGAGGCGTGAATATTTGGAAATCTACCGACTCTGGCGTTAATTGGGATTGCTCAGGACATTGGGTTGGTAGCTCAACAGCGGCTGCCGTTCATGCAGACCAGCATTGGTTTGCCTATTCTCCCGTGGACGGATACTTATATGCTTGTAACGATGGTGGGCTCTATTACACAGCAAATGATGGAGATACATGGCCTGAATTAAGTTCTGGTCTGGGAATAGCTCAATTGTATAAACTTGGAGTAAGCCAACAAACTCACGAACTGGTTATTAATGGCTATCAGGACAATGGCACTGCTATCTGGGATAACACCGTTTTTAGAACAGAGCGAGGTGGTGACGGTATGGAGTGCCTAATCGACTATTCAGATGACGACTACATGTACGCATCTGTTTACTACGGAAATATTGCGCGTTCAACTAACAATGGTTACAGTTTTGGGGGCTTTGCTGCAAACAACACTAATGGAATTACTGAAAGTGGAGCATGGGTTACACCTTACATTCTTGATAAAGACAACCCTAACATTATGTTTATCGGATATAAGAATGTTTGGCGAACAACAACCGCCAAATCCGGTAGTGTAAGTTTCATTGCTATCTCAAGTAGTTTAGGCGGTTCAAACTCATCGAACATGAGACAACTGAGACAAAGCAAGGTAGACGGTAACAGACTATTCGCAATTCGCAGTGACAACAAATTATTCAGATCAGACAACGCTCTTGCCAATACTCCTAATTGGACTGATCTAACCTCTTATCTTCCAATATCTTCAACAGTACGTGATATAGAGACCGATCCATATAACAATAATGTGGTTTGGCTATCTATTGGAAATCAAATTTGGAAATCAACCAATGGTGGAACAAGCTGGTCAAACATTACTGGAAACCTTCCTAATTTGAGTTACAATACAATAATAGCCGATCCTTTAAGCGACGGTGGTCTTTATGTTGGGGGCTATGCTGGAATTTATTACATCGACAATAACCTCAGCAATTGGATTTCATTTTATGATGATTTTCCTGATAATGTACAAGTAAGAGAATTAGAAATTTATCATCCACAAGGTGATTGGCAAGGCAGTAGAATCCGAGCAGCTACATACGGTAGAGGTTTATGGGAAAGTGATTTATATGATCCCGGTACTTTAGAACCAATTGCCTTCATGGATTTATCATTGGACAGCTCGGATATATGCTCTTTGGACACAATCCAGCTCTTTAACAATTCCGCATATGGAGTTGATTCTTCACTATGGGAGGTGCTGCCGTCAGGCAACGTTGCATTTGTAAATGGAACTAGTGATACGAGCATGAATGCTATAATAGTGTTAACCGACACGGGTTATTACTCAGTGAAACTGGCTGTAACAAACGGCAATGGAACCGATTCAATTTTTGCAGATAGTGCCATTGTGGTATCATCCGGTTTATCATTTCCATGGTTTGATGACTTTGAAGATGAAACACCTTGTGCTTCAGGTGGGTGTGCAACAAATTGTGAGGTAGTACATTGGTCAAACGTAACAAATGATTCAGGCGATGAAATTGATTGGAGGCCAGACAACGAGGGCACCCCTTGGTCCGATGTGAACTATAATGGAAGCAATACGGGGCCAAGTGTAGATTATGACCCAGGAACTTACGCTGGACACTATTTATATATCTCTTCCTACCCACCAAATACTGCATGTTACAATAAGCTTGCATTATTAGAAAGTCCCTGTTTAAATCTGGATGATGCGACCGCCCCGGAAATAAAGTTTGCATTCCACATGTTTGGATATAGTCCGTGGATAAATAATCTAGAAGTTGACGTTCTTTCAAATGGAACTTGGACGAATTTATGGACCCAGACCGGCACAAGTCTTGGCGATCAATGGAATGTTGATTCCGTTGGATTATCAGCATATGAAGGAGAATACATTCAACTACGGTTTGGTGGTACGTCAGGGTCAAATTGGCTTGGGGATATCGCTATCGATGGAATAGAGCTTACAGCTGCACCACTTGCGGATTTCAGTGTTAGCGACACTTTTCCATGTCTTAATGAAATGATTAATCTAGTTGACGAGTCGAGCCAGACACCAACGAGTTGGTCTTGGACTATAACACCAAACACTTTCAATTATGTGAATGGCTCAAATAATAGCAGTCAAAACCCCCAAATTGAATTTACGAATGGCGGCACATACTCCATTGTACTTTTTGCTACCAATCAATACGGAAATGATTTT
>CALKOP010000157.1 GCA_938091155.1 uncultured Flavobacteriales bacterium
TTCGCCTCCAGCGCCACCCATGATCAATAATTCTAAGTTTGCTGTACCTACCGAAAGGCCTCCAGTGCCACCAAAATGACTACCTTGGTTAGTTCCGTTAGTCCCGTTTGATGCATCACCGCCACCAGCGCCTCCACCAGAATCTTGACGTCCGGTGCCGCCACCGCCACCATTGCCATTGGCGCCATTCCAAGTGGCGCTGTTACTTCCGTTAGAGTTTCCTCCAACGTAGCCAGTACCATATATTCCTTCACCTTGAGCGCCATTCTTGTTGCGCCAAACTGCATTGTGACCAACGCCTCGGTATCCTTTTCCGCTTGAAGTAATTGTTCCTGAGTTGGTTAAAGTGCCGTTTGCTCTAAAGCACAAAACGCCTCCTGTTGAGCCATCCCACGTATTACAGGTAAGTGTAGCACCTGCAGAAATGGTGACACTTGTATAATTCGGCACCTTAAGCACCTGATGTTTACGCGAGCTCGCAGCGTTGTATGTATTAATATGAACAGCTGCCAGCGTTAAGGTATTTCCACTAATCCCCGAAATTATGTTGAAGTCGTGGAGCCCAACGGTGTTATTAGAGGTCGCTGCATCCACCATGGTAATAACCATAATTTCATCTCCCACAGAAAACCCAGATGAAGATGAAACGGTTATTGTATTTGAATTTGCGGCATTATTACCAGTAACCGATGTTCTAACTGCATCTGTGTATATTATGCCTGAGTTAACTGATATAGGGCCATCGGAACCATTTCCATAATTGGCGCCAACTGTGCCCGCAGAGAGCAGTGCAGAATCCCCTAAGCACATTGAATTGACACTTGTGGTCAAAAAACCTGTTGTGTCTTGCGCGCTCAGGTTACTTGACATCAAACCAAGCAAAATGATTAATATTCGATGGAAAAGCTCAAAAACTCGCTTGATTGGGCTTAAGGTAAATGTCTTTTGAAGGTCAAATTTCAAATCAGAAAATTTTCTACAAGGCTAAGAAAAAATAATATCGCTCTAGTTAGAATTGTCAGCAGGTTTTGCTAAAGTTGAAAATGTATTTACTCGATAAACAGACCCTAGCATATGGAAAATGTAATTTCCAAAAAAGGAGGTAGAAAGATGGTGATGAAAACCATCGAAATGGTCCTCATGTTAGGCATTCCCTATACCTTTATGATTTCTGGATTGGTCACAGCTGCATTGCCATTCATTGGCCTTTGGTTTATGATGGGTTTAGGCGCAGCAGGAATAGGTTCGAGCGTCATGCATGATGCAAACCATGGGTCATATTCGAGCAGCAACCGTGTTAATCGAATAATCTCATTCAGCATGGATTTAGTTGGTGGAAACGCCTTGATTTGGAGGCTTCAGCACAACGTATTGTACCATACGTACACCAATGTTCAAGGCGCTGATGAGGATATTTACGGCCCGCTTGTGTTGCGGTTTTCACCCAATCAAGAGCATAAGTTCATCCATCGCTTTCAACATTTACATGCCTGGCTGTTCTATCCATTGATGTCACTCGTTAAGGTTATATATACCGATCTGTTAAGCACAAGCGTCCTATGTTTTTTATTCAGTGTTAGTTGTTTTTTATTAAAGTAATGGAGCAGGAAGGATTCAACAAATCTCATTTGAACCATATTCTTATGTGATTACTGAAATAGGGGAGGAGGTTGCCCTGGAACATCGTTGGGAGTATATCCCAGCAAAGACCAACAATTTTACTTCTGTGGAAATGCCTATAGGTGAAGTAGAAGAGCCGGTTTAAGTATAATTCAACCTATGGTGCAAAGAGCTAATTTTTCACTTTGAGTATCTTGGTTTCCAAAGTGATCTAATATTTCTAAGATAAAATTCTTAAGCTCATTCATGCTGCCATCGTTGTTTGATGGACGAATAGAAAATGCGCCTAAACCGGGTGAAATTTCGAGAAACTCTTTTCTACTGGGTGTTTTATAACCTGGGTATAAAACATAAACACCATCAGTTCCTCTGATAGCGTCCTTATATGCATGCATTTTGATTAAATCAATCTTTTTATAAATCCCTTTTCTGTTTTCAATTTTTTCCTCATCTAACTCTTTTATGTCTTGGCGTATAGAATCAGTTATGTCAGCTATTTTATACTTTGCATCAAAATGAACATGCACAATTAATTCTTGTTTTTCAGCCTCGATTTCTGAAACCCCAAAAGGCCAAAAAGACAGAGTATAATTGGGTCTCAGCGTTGTTGTCCAACTTCCTGAATGAGGATATTGGTTCTTATAATTAAATGCTCGGTTATAGTTGAATTGGATATTGACTTTTTTCGTTTCTGCTTCAAACACACCTTTTAATGCGATGAGGCTTCCTTGTGTTATTCGAAGGTTCAGACTTTTTTCGGATTTTTCAAATAACCTAGACAAATCTTGGGTGTCTATTTTGAACATTTCGTGAAATAACCCGAGTAATTTAAAGAAGAGCCAATATTCGTAGAGTATAGCAATATCCTTTTTGCCATCACCATAAACATCTTCACCTCCTTGCCAAATTAATTTAACCGCAAGCTCAAACCTTAACCATGTCTTTAAAACTTCACAATAGCCTTCTTTGCGTTGAAGGATGGGACTGTTTAGCTTTAAACTCGTTAGTCTTGAAATATCTTTAAAACCAAAATGATGTAATTGTGATTCTAACTGATTAATTAACAAATT
>CALKOP010000158.1 GCA_938091155.1 uncultured Flavobacteriales bacterium
AATCTATTAATTACATGACTATGAGCAACCTAAAGCTATCCCTTATTGTTTGCCTGACTTTCATCACAAGTTTGGCAATTTCACAGAGCGAACCATCCAAACCTTCCTATGAAAAACAGATCTATACCAACAGTGATGGAGACATTTTTGTGCAAAAGCAACTACCGATGTACCTGAAGTTTTCCACCGAACCTAATGGAATAAATTACGATCTGAAGGGCAAGAAACCAGAATTTTCCGAGCCAATGTATCTTGATACTGAAGGGCCAAATTATATAAGAAGTAAATGGGCGGTTGATCCTAAGACCGGTAAAACAGCACAACCTCAACAAGAAGTGTTGTATGAAGTAAATGCTGACGGATTGGCTCCTGTTACAGTTCTTAGATTCCAAGATGCTCCTAAATACGTGTCGGGTGGCACGACTTATTTCGGCAATAACTTATCCTTCACTTTGACACCACGTGATGCTGTTTCAGGGGTGAAAACCACTCAATATGCCCTCGGAGGTGGATATTCAAATTATAGTACCAACGTAAGTGTAGGCAAAGAAGGAGCGCAATCATTGTTCTACTACTCAGCGGATTTTGTTGGGAATACAGAAAAAACAAAGTCAAGTGCTTTTACAGTTGATTTGACAGCTCCAAAGACAAACTATGAAGTTGTAGGAATCAATAAAGGAGGGAATATATTATCACCTACTTCTAAATTGAAGCTCGCGAGTACAGATAATCTGAGCGGTGTAAGAACAACTTATTACAGTTTTGACGGTGGATCTTCAAAAGGGTACTACGGCCAAGTCCCTACTGCAGGATTGAGCGATGGTGAGCATGAGTTTAAGTATTATGCGGTAGACAACGTAAAGAATATGGAAGGTGGTGATGGAGGTGTAAAGGCATCTGTCTTTAAATTTTATCTTGATAAAATTCCTCCCGTACCCACGCATCGAGTGAAAGGTGACCAACATCAAGGGCGATATTTTTATGTTTCATCTAGAACAACTTTTGCGCTCGCTGCTGCGGATAACAAGGCCGGAGTCAAAAATATATACTACAGGATTGATGGTGGTGAGAGAATGACGTATAGTTCGGAATTTAAAATGACCGACACTAGAGGAGTTCACAACGTGAAGTATGATGCCAATGATTTAGTGGAGAATTTAAGTGGGAATCACTATATCAATGTGTTTATGGACAATGAAGGACCTGAAACAGGAATTATTTATGCCAATCCCCAGTTTATGGATCGAGATACTTTATTCATTTCAAGTAAGAGTAATATCAGCCTAAAGACGCGTGATGAAGACTCTGGAGTCAAGTCTGAAGAATATAGTATAGATGGTGCTGGGTTCAAGTCATATGAGCAGTTTACTCTTCCAAGTGAAGGTTACCACACAATAAATTTTAGAAGCACGGATAATGTAAACAACAAAGAGACAGAAAAAGAAAGCAGCTGTTTTATTGATAATACAGCTCCTGAGATATTCATCAAGTTTAGCATTAAGGCAATTGGATCAAAGAAAGGTTTGCCAGTTTATCCAAATTATACCAGAATGTATGTAGCTGCTACAGATAAGAAAGTGGGTACTGAGTCTATTCAATATGCTATGGACGGGGCTGCATTGCAATTGTATTCATCTCCACAGACATTGGATGCTTCGGAAATGAGCCGATTTAAGAAGAATAAGAAATATGCTGTGAAAGTTGTTTCGAAAGATAAGCTTGGAAACATGAGTGAAGAGTCTATAGAATTCTACGTGGGTAAGGATTCAGAATAAATATTTACGATAATAAATACGAGGCTGACTCTACTTGAGTTGGCCTTTTTTTATTTTCCTAATCGAGTTAATCCCTGCGCGGCTGGATCGAATTGTGGATTCATTTGTAAAGCCAATCTATAGTCTTCTTCTGCCTTGACGAAGTCTTTAGCTCGTTCTCTTGCCAATCCTCGATTATATAGCGCTTGAAAGTAATCTTTTGGACCATTGGTTATGGCATCGGTGAAGGCCTGTGATGAGCTGTCGTATCTACTAAGCTGCTCTAGGTAAATGAATCCTTTGTTGTAGTGTGCGTTGAAGTACGCCTTATTGAGCTTAATCATATCATTATATAGGTTGATTGCGGATCGTGATTCACCAATTTGTTGAAGATGCATGGCCTTGGCATACATTGTCTCTAAACTTGTTGGACGGACCTTTAGCGCATTATTATAGTAGTCAATCGCAATTGGTTTTAATGGTACTGAAAAAAGGAGCCCTAGTTGCAGATATGAATCATAGTCTTGTGGATCTTGCTCAATTGCTGTTTGAAAACTAGAAACAGCATTAACTGTATCCCCGGCATATTTGTAGTTAAACCCCTTTAATCGATATGCCATAGCGCTATGTATATCAACCTTAAGGGCTTCATTGAGATAACGAAACGATGATTCGTATTCCTCAACTAACATGTAAATTTCACCCAGTCGTAATAATACTTCAAGGTTGCCAGGTTCGACTTTATATGCTTTAAGTAGAGCGTCTTTTGACTCTCGGCTCTGCTTGCTTAGGAGCTTAAGGTTCGATAAGAGTAGATAATAGTCTGCGTTAGAACTATCAAGCTTCAGTGCGCGTCCTACGTCACTTAAGCTTGAACTTAAATCTTTATTGTCATAGTGAATAATTGCTCGCTTAAAGTAGAGAATTGATTCACTAGGAGATTCCTTGATTAGGGAATTGACGCTGTCAAACGGATTGCTGATTTGTAATTCATCTTTTTGAGATGAATTAGCCTTCTGATCGCATGATGTTATCACACAAAGAAGTGATAAACTGAATATCCACTGTTTCATTTGGTAAACATAAATTAAGAAGGCCGAATAATCTGTTCAGCCTTCCTTTAAAATTAGAGAATGGTATGTTATGAGTCTCCCTTGCCTTTTTTCTTTTTGTCAGTAGCTTCCTGTCTAAATGTTTCAAAAATATTTTCTTCAATTTCAAGGCTTAGATCCGGATTGTCCTCAAAAAGTTGCTTTACAGCATCACGTCCTTGACCAAGCTTAGTGTCTCCATAACTGAACCAAGAACCACTTTTCTTAACTATTCCTTGCTGAACGCCTAGGTCAACAATTTCTCCAGATTTTGAAATACCGGTACCGTACATAATGTCGAATTCGGCCCTTCTAAATGGTGGAGCCACTTTGTTCTTGACAACTTTTAGTTTCACATTATTACCAATAACCTCGTCCCCATTTTTGATTTGTGAAGAGCGTCTGATGTCGATCCGAATGGAAGCGTAGAATTTTAATGCATTCCCCCCTGTTGTTGTTTCTGGGTTACCGAACATGACTCCAATTTTTTCTCTAAGCTGGTTAATGAAAATACATGTACAATGAGTTTTTGAAATCGATGCAGTAAGCTTACGCATCGCCTGTGACATCAAACGCGCCTGCAATCCCATTTTACTATCACCCATTTCACCTTCAATTTCAGCTTTTGGTGTTAGTGCCGCTACAGAGTCAATTACAATAAGGTCAACAGCTCCGGATCGAATGAGATTATCAGCAATTTCAAGGGCTTGTTCACCATTATCAGGCTGTGAAATCAATAAGTTTTCTGTGTCAACGCCAAGGTTTTCAGCGTAAAATCGATCAAATGCATGTTCTGCATCAATGAATGCAGCTACTCCTCCTTGCTTTTGAGCTTCAGCTATTGCGTGAATCGCTAGGGTTGTTTTACCTGAAGATTCTGGGCCGTAAATTTCTATAATTCTACCTCGTGGATAACCACCAACTCCAAGAGCTAAATCGACACCTAATGAACCAGATGGAATAACTTCCATTGTTTCAACTGAATTGTCACCCATACGCATAATGCTGCCTTTTCCATAGGTCTTTTCGAGTCTTTCTAAGGTTAGATTTAGTGCTTTTAATTTTTCTTTTGATATTTCTGCTGCCATGTTCGTAATGATTTAGTTTAAGCTCAGCGCTTCTAATATTTGGTTTGTGTGATCCTTTGTTTTTACCTTATCTATTCTTTTCGCAACGATTCCCTTTTCATCGATAACAAAAGTTGTACGATGAATGCCGTCATAGGTTTTACCCATAAAATTCTTTTCACCCCAAACACCAAACGCCTGAATAATAGATTTGTCCACATCTGCTATCAACGGGAAAGGTAAGGCATACTTGGCGATAAATTTATGATGCTTTCTTTCTGAGTCTGCACTTACTCCAATGACATTTATACCTTTATTTAAAAGGTTCGAATGATGATCTCTAAGGTTACATGCTTGAGCAGTGCAGCCAGGTGTATTGTCTTTTGGATAAAAAAACAGAACTACTTTTTTTCCATGAAAACTACTTAATGAAATAGTTTTGCCATTTTGATCCTTTCCTAAAAAATCAGGAGCAGATTCACCTTCTTCTATCTTTTTCATATTGCAAATTAGCTTTGTTATTAATAGTAACAAAATCTAGGCTGATTGTTTTAGATATTCCAAAGAAAACAGCACTAGAACGTAATCTATTTACATTCTGATATTTATTATGAAAACGATTGAGATTATCATCTATGGACGGGTACAGGGAGTATGGTTTAGAAAGTATACCAAAATAAAGGCTTTGGAATTAGGGGTAATGGGGATGGTGAAAAACCTGCCGAATGTTACTGTTCAGCTTGTTGTGCAGGGCGAGGATCATATCTTAGAAGCATTTGTTGAATGGTGTAACATTGGATCACCAAAATCCAAAGTTGAAAGAATTGAGGTGAGCAAAATTGAAAGTGAAATGGAATATGAGAGTTTTGAAATCAAACATTGATTGAATGAATCGAAAAGAAAAAGCACATTTCGTCATGGAGAAGTTAGAAGAGCTTTATCCTGTGGTTCCTATACCCTTAGATCATAAAGATCCCTATACCCTTACGATTGCTGTTTTATTAAGCGCGCAGTGTAAAGATGTTCGTGTAAATAAGATTACTCCGCAACTCTTTAAGCTAGCTGATAACCCTATTGATATGGTGAAATTGAAGGTAGAGGAGGTTAAGGCTATCATTCGACCATGTGGCCTGTCTCCGGCCAAATCAAAGGCTATATGGAATTTGTCTCAGATTTTAATTGATAAGCACTCTGGAAAGGTGCCTGAAAACTTTCATGATCTTGAAGCCTTGCCAGGAGTAGGTCATAAAACGGCTTCAGTTGTGATGAGTCAGGCTTTTGGTTTCCCGGCCTTCCCTGTGGATACACATATACATAGACTGATGTATAGATGGGGGTTGACCAACGGTAAAAATGTAAAGCAGACTGAAGTTGATGCCAAAAAAATATTCCCAGAAAACAAATGGAATAAACTCCATCTACAAATTATTTTTTATGGAAGAGAATATAGTCCAGCTCGCGGATTCAAATTAGATAATAGCCCTATTGACAAAACAATAGGGGTGAAAAATCGACTTCCAAAATAGAGGTTGTTAAACCTGATTAATTATCGAATTGTTCGAATCTTCCGAGCATGGAGGAACTATTTACGGTTAGAGCTTTCGAATACCCTAATATTTTTTGAATAGTCCATTCAGATGGACCGACCTTTTTAGATGTCATGTCAATCTTCTCTTGGAGCTTATGTTCTTCTGAAATTAAAAAGTCGGTAAGTAAGTCTTGAGAGTAAGCGTTCTTCATGTAAATGCTGAATAATTTGGTTAATCATGCAGCAAGAACGCTATACTTCAATTCTTATTGTACAAATGGAATAAATTATTGGGTAAGCACAATATTGTGGTCCTCAATTAGCTTTCTTAGGTTAATTAAGGCATAACGCATTCTTCCCAAAGCAGTATTTATACTCACTCCAGTATCCTCTGATATTTCTTTAAAGCTAAGTCCGCTGAAATGGCGAAGCTTTAGAACTTCCCTCTGCTCATCGGGTAAAAATTCAATCACCTTCAATAAATCAGCGTTGATTTGATCCTCAATGATCACCTCGTCAATATTTTTATCCTCATCCTTGATAATGTTGAATATGTCAAATTCGGGACCTCCATCAACGGTTGGGAATCGCTTGTTTTTTCTGAAATTATCGATTACGAGATTATGTGAGATTCTCAATATCCAAAGAAGGAATTTCCCCTCTTCGTTGTAATTTCCCCTTTTCATGGTCAACACTGCCTTCACAAAAACATCTTGAAAGATGTCCTCAGCAAGTTGATGATCTCGAACCATCATTTTTATGTAACCGTAAACTCGATCTCTGTGTCTTCTGAGTAAAGTTTCAAAAGCACTTTCTTCGCCAGATAAGTATCTGCTCACCAATTGGCGATCATCTTCCATTTCATTCATCATAATATCAACCTTTAAAAAATTACAGGTACAAGTGTTTTAAGGTAGAGATCGTGACTATAGGCGGAAATGGGATTTAATTATTTATAAAAATAAGAATTGATACAAAGACGTTAGAGAGAAACGTAAGGTTGGAGTAGATATTGTATCAGAGGCTAAATAAATATTATAGAAACGAATGTACCAACACAAATTTACATTTGCCGACCCAATCGGATATTTTAACAAATGGCGCACATGAGCAGTATTGATGGTCTAGATCCTAAGAAACACATTATCATTAAAGGTGCCAGAATGCACAATTTAAAAAATGTAGATGTTGCGATAAAGCGAAATAGCTTTACTGTGGTATCCGGATTGTCCGGTTCAGGTAAGTCGTCCTTGGCATTTGACACACTGTATGCTGAGGGGCAGAGGAGATATATTGAGAGTTTATCGGCATATGCGCGACAGTTTTTAGGAAAAATTGAAAAGCCAAAGGTTGATTTCATTAAAGGCATTTCACCAGCCATTGCAATCGAGCAAAAGGTAAATACTCGAAATCCAAGATCTACAGTTGGCACAACCACGGAAATCTACGATTACATTAAGTTGATGTTTGCTAGAATAGGTAGAACCTATTCACCTGTTTCTGGCGAGTTGGTTAAAAAGCATACAGTCACGGATGTCGTAAATTGGATCCTTAATGAAGAAAAAGGGAATCGATATTTAATAACCGTTAGAGTGGGTTTTGATGGGGTCAAGGATCTTAAGAAAAGACTTGAGTTATTTGAGCAAAGTGGTTTTGTGAGGGTTTTAGTAAACGGTAAAGTCGAACGGATAGACTCTGTAGATGTTGAATCGGCTAATGAAGTGCATTTGGTAGTTGATAGAGTGGTTGTAGATCACAGCGATGAGGAAATAATAAATCGACTTTCGGATTCGGTTGAGCTTGCTTTTTTTGAGGGACACGGTGTAATCAGCATTCGGAATTTCAAATCTCCAGAAGAGTCAGAAACTTTTTCCAACTTATTTGAATTGGATGGTATGCAGTTTGAAGAACCAGATGTACATTTTTTAAGCTTTAACAATCCTCGTGGAGCCTGTAAAAAGTGTGAAGGGTTCGGAAGCGTAATTGGTATTGACCCATACTTAGTAATACCAGATCAGTCACTTAGTTTATTTCAGGATGCTATAGTTTGTTGGAAAGGAGAGAAAATGAGCGAATGGAAGGATGCTTTTATAAAAGGTACATCCAAGCTGGATTTCCCTATTCACAGGGCGTATTTTGAATTAAGTAAAAAGGAAAAGGACTTGCTTTGGAATGGGAAAGGTTCAATAAAAGGCTTAAATGACTTCTTCGAGTTTTTAGAGGAACAGGCATACAAGATTCAATTTCGAGTTATGCTAAGCCGATATCGGGGGAAAACGCTTTGCCAGGAGTGCAATGGAACTAGATTGAGAAAGGATGCGAATTATGTAAAGATTGATGGCAACTCAATCTCGGAGTTAATGCTCATGCCAATTGATAAATTGCGGGATCATTTTACAGCAGTGAAGTTGAATAAGCATGATCAACAAGTTGCGAAAAGGCTGTTGATCGAGATTAATAATCGACTTGGGTTTTTATGCGATGTCGGTTTGGGTTATCTTACCTTAAATAGATTATCCAATACGTTAAGCGGTGGAGAGTCTCAACGAATACAATTAGCAACATCACTAGGCAGTGCCTTAGTTGGATCAATGTACATATTAGATGAGCCTAGTATTGGATTACACTCGCGTGATACAGAAAGACTTGTTAAGGTGCTAAAGGCGCTTCAGAAGGCAGGAAATACTTTAATAGTTGTAGAGCATGATGAAGAAATAATGCGGGCGGCAGATGAGCTTATTGACCTTGGTCCAGACGCGGGAGTAAATGGTGGAAAACTCGTTTTTCAAGGAAATCAAGAAGAAATAAAATCAAATAGCGAGAGTATCACGGCTAGATATCTGAATAAGCTCGAGGAGATCCCAGTTCCTGATAAAAGGAGGCCATGGAAGTACTTTGTGGAAATCACAGGAGCTAGGGAGAATAACTTAAAGAATGTTAATGTCAAAATCCCACTTGGTGTTTTAACGGTAGTTACTGGCGTTAGCGGCTCCGGTAAGTCCTCACTAATTAAGAAAGTGCTCTTTCCTGCATTGACCAAACGAATTGGTGGTCATAGCTCTGTTCAAAGTGGTCAGTTTCAGTCTTTGGATGGACATCTGAATCGAGTTGACTCTGTTGAATTCATTGATCAAAATCCAATTGGAAGATCATCTCGAAGTAACCCAGTCACATTCATAAAGGCTTTTGACGATATAAGGGCTCTGTTTTCTTCTAGACCATTGGCACGCCAGCGTGGGATGAAGCCTACTCATTTCTCATTCAATGTAGATGGTGGTCGATGTGAAATGTGCCAAGGTGAAGGGGAAACAACAGTTGAAATGCAGTTCATGCCTGATATTCACTTGACCTGCGAGTCGTGTCATGGCGCCCGTTTTAAAGAAGAAGTTTTGGAAGTACGCTACTTTGAAAAAAGTATCACGGACATCTTAGATATGTCCGTTGACCAAGCCGTTGCTTTTTTTGAATTGCACGCAAGAACTACAGCTGAGAAAAAAATAATTACGAAACTCACCCCGTTGCAAGAAGTAGGTCTAGGATATGTCGCACTGGGGCAAAGCTCAAATACATTGAGTGGGGGTGAGGCGCAGAGAATAAAGCTAGCATCTTTTATCGGAAAAGGACAAACGGCCAAAGAAGGTGGCACCTTCTTTTTGTTCGATGAGCCGACTACAGGATTACATACACATGACATACGCAAACTAGTCAAGAGCTTTAATAAGTTGATTGAGCTCGGACATACCATTCTGGTCATTGAACACAATCTGGAGGTTGTGGCACAAGCCGATTGGATCATTGATATTGGCCTAGAAGGGGGTGAAGCTGGCGGTAATATTGTCTTTGAGGGAACTCCAGAAGAAATTATAGATTCTAAGAAGAGCTATACGGGCAAGTACTTGAAAGCTAATAATTAAGCGAACTGCAATTCGTACAGTTTACGATACGCACCATCATGTTTAAGCAATTCCTGGTGACTGCCTGCCTCGATAATTTCACCTTTATCCATAACTATAATGACATCTGCATGCTGAACGGTAGCTAATCTATGCGCAATAATGATAGAAGTTCGTCCCTCAGTTATTTGATCAATGGCACTTTGAATAAGTAATTCTGTTTCTGTATCGACCGATGAAGTGGCCTCATCGAGCACTAAAATAGAGGGGTTATAGATAAAAGCTCGAATAAAGCTAAGTAGTTGACGCTGGCCTACGCTCAGCATGCCGCCACGTTCCTTTACATCGAAGTCATAACCGCCTGGCAGTCTATCAATAAACTTATGGGCACCTACTTTTTTTGATGCTTCAATTACAGCTTCGCGACTAATCTCTGGATTATTCAAAGTGATATTATTGTAGATGCTATCTGAAAACAAGAAAACATCTTGTAGAACAATACCCACCTGTCGGCTTAAGTAAGCTGAATCAAAATCCCGAATATCGGTACCATCAATTTCAATCCCTCCCTTGTTGTACTCATAGAATCGACTCAGCAGATTGATGATACTAGTTTTGCCTGCACCTGTGGCGCCCACAATTGCAATACGCTGGCCTTTGCTAACATTGAATGACACATCCTTAAGTACCCAATCTTCGTGGTTATATGCGAACCAAACGTTCTTGAACGAAATATTCCCTTCAATGCTGGTTTTTAAGTTTTTTCCTGAACCAACTATTTGGGCCTCGGTATCCATAATTTTAAATACTCGCTCACTAGCTACCATTCCCATCTGAAGTGTGTTGAACCGGTCTGCTAACTGACGAATTGGTCTAAAAATCATGTAGATATAAAGGATAAAAGCGACCAAGTCACCGTACTCAACCACTCCATCCAGTACTTCACGGCTTCCCCACCAAATCAACAAAGCGATGGAGGCAGCACTTAAAATTTCTACAACAGGAAAAAAGATGGAATTAGCTAAAACTGTCCTCAGATGAGCGTCTCTATGTCGAGCATTAATGGCTTTAAACTTGTCCATTTCCTGCTTTTCGCGATTGAATATTTGCACAATGAACATTCCTGTAATATGCTCTTGTACAAAAGCATTAAGCCTTGATACCTCTGTGCGAACATCTTGAAATGCCTTCTTAATGTAGTTCTTGAAAATGTTCGTACCCCAGAGTAGAATAGGAATTGGGATGATGCAGATAAGAGTGAGCCTCCAATCAAGTATGAACATGACAACCAATACAACGGTGAGCTTCAATATCTCACCCATTATTATTAATACTCCATCGGAAAAAATATCGGCAATTGTCTCAATATCAGATACCGCACGTGTTACCAATGTGCCAATTGGAGTTTGGTCGAAATACTTTAACCTGAAATTTGTGATTTTTCGATAGACATCTACTCGTAAATCTCGAATAACAGATTGCCCCAACCAATTGGCCAAATAGGTTTG
>CALKOP010000159.1 GCA_938091155.1 uncultured Flavobacteriales bacterium
TAGACCTAAGGTCGCAATCTCTTGCCATTTTATTTTAATTTTTTTTTTCGTCACCAATTAAAAATCGAAACATTTATAGTTTTATTTTCTCATTTTAAAATAGGAACTTTACTAATCACTCGTGAATGCCGATCATCAAAAGTTTAGCTGCTTTTTTAGCTACCATTCTCATCATCACTGGAGGTGTTTTTATCTACTTGCGTTCGGTACATTTACCTACCTCACAAACGGAAGTTAAACTCACTGGTCTGCAAAGTCAATCAAGCGTGCATTTTGATGAGTACGGTATCCCTCATATCTACGCTGAGAATAATGAAGACGCATGGAAAACATTGGGCTACGTTCATGCACGTGACCGCTTATTTCAAATGGATGTGTTGCGCAGAGTGGGATCTGGCCGATTGGCAGAATTGTTTGGTGACGATGTGATCCAGATTGACCGCCTCTTCAAAACAATGGGAACTCCTGAACTTGCTCAAAAATCGTATAAATCCTTTATGAAAAACCCAACAGAGGATTGGCAGATTTGGGCTCAAGCATACGTAGACGGCATCAACGCATATCGAGAGAATAACCACAAACCCATCGAATACACCATTCTGGGTTTAGAGCCAGAGCCGTTTGAAACGGTGGACATGTATCACGTTGTTGCATACATGAGTTTCAGCTTTGCGATGGCACTGAAAACCGACCCATTAGCAGATAAAATACTCCATCAATTGGGGACAGAATACCTCGAGAGCTTATCGCTGCGCACGGAGTCGTGGCATGCCACCATGCCCGTCACCAACAATGATTCAGTGCAAAACGAAACCATCATTGATCTTGCTTCCATCACTTCTAGCGTTCACAGCATTTTAAATACGCTGCAGTTGCCTTTATTTCAAGGATCGAACAGCTGGGTGATTTCGCCCAAAAAATCGAAGTCGGGCAAGGTGCTTTTTGCCAATGACACGCACATCAACTATGCCCAACCTTCGGTTTGGTATGAGGCGCACATCGAAACACCAGACATGCGCTTGTACGGTAATTTTTTAGCCGGACTGCCCTACCCGCTTGTGGGTCATACCGCGGATCACGCTTGGGGATTGACCATGTTTGAAAATGACGATATGGACTTGTTTCGAGAAACCATCAAAGGCGACAATTTCGTGCACGCAGGAAACGAGTTGCCCTTAACATCCCGAGAAGAAACCATCAAAAGCAGCTCGGGTAAAGAGGTCACGTTTACAGTAAACTCTACCGACCACGGCCCCATCATCAATTCTATATTGACGGACAGCACAATCACTGATTCTATTTCATGCTTTTGGACATTAACTCAATTTCCGATGGCAGCGCTGCAAGTGGCACATCAATTCATCACGGCCAATTCTATGAACGAATTTAAAAGCCAACTGCCCAGCCTGGCTGCACCGGGATTGAACGTCATGTATGGCGATGCTGAAGGAAACTATGCTTGGTGGGGCACCGCAAAAATCTTGAAGCGCCCAGCCCATATTGATCCAAAGTTGATCTTAGATGGCGCTTCTGGCGATGATGATCCGCTGGGTTATTATGATTTTGAGGAGAATCCAAGATCAGTAAATTCAGAAATGGGATTTGTGCATTCGGCCAACAACGCTCCTGAGCAAGTGGGCAACAATTATGTGCACGGTTATTATTATGCCGGACAGCGCTCGCTCCAAATTAGCAAAGCATTGTCAGCAACAGAGATTTGGGATATCGATATGATGAAGGATTTAGTATTGAACGATCAATCACCGTGGTATCCTGAAAACGCCAAAATGATGACGGCCAACGTAAGCCCACAAAACGAAATGCAAGAAGAAATGCTTGCTGCGATCAATGCTTGGGACGGAACGCATGGCTTGGAAAGCAACGCGCCCATCGTTTACTATCAAATGCTCTATCACACCTTAAAACTGGCGATGGAAGATGATTTGGGAACGACAGACTTCAATGCGATGATCCACACGCTGTTTTATCTGCGATCGGTGCCTCAGTTTCTGAAAGCGGAGAATAATCCGTGGTGGGATGACAAAAACACCGAAGCCATTGAAAGCAAGGATGAAATACTACAAATGGCATTTGAAGCGGCTGCTCAAAATTTAGAGACTTCGCTGGGCAAGAATGTTGCTGATTGGAAATGGAAAAATGTGCATCCGTTAACGCATCCTCACCCGATGGGAAAAGTTCCCGTATTGGGCGGCATGCTCAACTTGGGTCCATTGGAAATTGCTGGAGGTGAAGAAGTGATCAACAAGCAAGCGTTTTGGATTGATGGTAAAGGCGTAGACTATCCCGTGAAAAGCGGACCTGCCATGCGCATCTTGATTGATTTCGCGGATGTAGAAAACAGCTTAAGCATCCTTCCTACGGGGCAAAGTGGTAATCCGTTCAGCAATCACTATGGCGACCAAGCAGACATGTTTGCCCAAGGTGAATGGAGAAAACAACGCATGAATAAAAAGGATATTGAAGAGCATACTTCGCTTAAAGTTGAATTTAAGCCTTAGTCAAGTCTGCATGAATTTTCAGCACCTGCTGAATCACAGATTGTTGTCCGTCGTTATCAATAATGAAATCGCTTTTTGTGGCCTTCTCGCTTTGAGGCATTTGTTTAGCCATTCTCGCTTCCACCTCTGCCCTGTTAGCGTGATCTCTGTCGAGCACACGCTTTATCCGAAGCTCGTCTTCAGCGACTACGCAGATCACTTTGTCGCAATCCAGGTGTGAACCGCTTTCAAAGAGAATGGCTGCTTCTCGAATACAATAGGCTGTGTTTGAAGGAAGATTGGCTTGCCAATCTAGAAAAGCGCGCTTTACTGCTGGGTGAATAATGGCATTCAAGGATTGAAGAAGCGCATCATTGCTGAACACTTTCTCGGCAATTTACTGACGATTGGCCTTGCCGCTGAGGTAGGCCTCATCTCCAAGTAATTTCATCACTTCGTTCTTCACCATCGGATCAAAATCTAATACTTCTCTTCCCGCTTGATCGGCATAAAAAATAGGCACACGCAATGATTCGAAAATGTTGACTATCGTAGACTTGCCACTTCCTATTCCATCCGCAAGTCGAATAATTTTGATCATTCCAAGCGGGTAAGCAGAATTTCTACTTGCGTTGGTTTGATAGAAATATTCTCAGCTACTGGATTCCAGGAATCCAAATCTGCCGGGAGCACCATATAGCCATTCTCAAGGTTTTTGTAATCGACCACCGATTTAAAATCTGATTCATTCACGTCATCGAATTTGCTGAACGGAATTTGAACAATGACCTTCTATAACAGTCAAAAGGACTCTATCTATTAAGGATAAATGCTAACGGAACGACACAAGAGTCTAAGGTATTCAAGGAATGATTCAGGACAGTACAACATTATCATATAAAGTGGATGAAAATCCAATCATAGCAAAGTGATTTTAAATTAGTGCAACCCATCCAATTGTTATGTCATTCAAAACTAGAGTCACACAGACCCCGATTGAGTCAGGAATAGTTATAATATGCCTTGTCTTTAATTACTTTGTTTCTAGCGATGCAACCGCATGCATTTGGAAATTATTCACACTCCCATCCTGCATCTTCTAATTCTGCAACATCGTCTTTAGAACACTTAGAACAAGCTGTAGTTGTAGTGATAGTTGTAGTGCCACTAATACCTGCCGTGCCTTCATACGTGCATTCGTAATCTTTAGCACATGAGCTGAGAGAAACAGCAAATGCTCCAACAGCAATAAATAATAAAACTTTTTTCATCTATTAGATTTTAAAATTGGAGATGAAGTTAAAAAATTTCGAAGGTTTAGTGTAACCCAATATATGGGTCTATAGCATCGTCTTAATTCACAGCTAATGCTTCAAAAGAATGCATTTCATCATTTTGAATATTCATCTCCTGAAAAAATTAAACCATCTACTCTTTCATTCAGCCTGATTTCAGTCTTTTATTTCGTTCGATAATAACAATTTCATCCACAAAGAACACCTAAGAAAGGTCAACCTAGGGTTGCACAACAGCCTCATTTAATAGCAACTTATTTGCTAGGCGGCCAGAAACAAAACCTCTATTGCGCAGGTCTCTTTTATATGCTGCAACAAGTTCGTTTGCTATTTCTCGTTTGTATGGATTAAAGCAGTTCAGATCAAACTGAAGGCTTTATTTTTCATCGAAAAACTTCGGGAAAAATTTTGGAATAATGAGCAAGTAACACTGTTGGGTTGAAATGGAAAAGTTTGAATCTCCTGTCACCACATAAATCTGCCCGAGCAATCCCTTTTCAGTAATACTTATTATGTTGAAGGCTCTGAACATAGAGCAATCGATTATCCAGTTTTCACCATTATGAAAGAACCTAAGTATCTTAGGCTTTGACGTATCAGCCAACTACCGTTCGCTAAAATCTAATAAGTTAGTTAACGGATAAACAAGTAGATAGAATAGTTGAAGAATGTATAGGCATTTCTGCCTAACGGTTTAAAGATTTGCGATGTGGCGGATTTAGAAGCACTATCTTTCACTTTACCACTAATGTTCATTAGAAGCAGAATGTTTATTGTACCACTAAACCCGCCATATCCGCAAATGATCCGCTATGGATTGGTTATTCTTCAGCTGTTCTGCTCAAAGAATATATAACCAAGCCAAAACCTATTTTGTTAATAGCATCCGCTATGTTGTATACTATGTCCATTGCGTGAGATGCAGCCGCGGGATCTGATACTAATTGAATTCCAAATAATCCACCTGGAGTACCTAAAATATAGCCTAACGGATAAATAGCCCAGCCAACTAGAACAAACCAAGCTAATACTTTTGTTGCCTTTGCAACTTGAGCTCCTGCAGATTGTGCAAGTTTTGCAACTTCTCCAAACCAAATTAGGTAAACAATGTAGAAATATGCTGCTCCAGAAATTACCCCCCAAAGAACACTATGGTCTCTGTCAATAGTTTCTCCAAAATAACCTGTTACTAACATTACTAACGATGCAGTAATTAATTTCCATAGTAGTCCAATTTTTGCTCCAGCTTTTTTGGTAATCAGGTAAAATTCCACACACATTAAGGGCACCGTTAAGATCCAATCTACATAACGGAAAAAAGTTGGAGAATCACCGGTTTCAAGATTGTAACCTCTCATGTAATAATAGTGAACGGCTGCAATAAAAGTAATAAGTCCTGAAACTAAAACAGAAGTTCGCCACTTAGGTGAAGTATTATTTAGCTCCAAAAAGAAGAATACTGATGCCGCCATCATAGCCATTGTTCCAATGAAGAAAGTGAAAGCGACATAGTTGTCAGATGCAATTTTTAAATGTTCCATTTTTTATATTTATTTACTTACTCATAAGGCTTTTCGGATACGCCCCGTTTTTTATAGTGGTTGCTGGACTCCACTTTTTATTTTTCATTTGTCAGTCGCAAAACTGAGTATTAAAATACTAAATTAACACTTATTTGTATCCGTCCGCTATTTTTTTTAAGCTTGAGTTTGATTTCATATGTGTTAAAAAAGTCGTCGAAGAAAGCAAAACAATTCTTACGATTAATCCTTGCTTCTGATTTTTTTTCTTTCCCTTTAGTTATCTTATGCTGAGAACAATATGTCTGAAAGCTTTCTTAAGGCTATTCAGTGCCTTAGATTTTAGGTTTGGGGATTAGTTGTTTTTGAGCAAGAATGGAGCGTTTTAAGTAATTTAAAGCCAAAAACTAACTGAAAATGGTCAAAAAGAGCCGAAAACGATGCGTTTTGGACTAAAAAGGCACTCCGCACTCAACTATCATAACCCTCCGTGTATTTGGATGGATGAACTCAATGCGTTCTGCATGCAGATGAAGCCGACTCTCTTGATTGCCATAAAGATCGTCTCCGACTATCGGCGTATTTAGCCCAGATGTGTGCGCTGCGTGCACACGCAACTGATGTGTGCGCCCTGTAAGAGGATAGAAATACACCAACGATCGACCATCTTTTACCTCGATCAACTCCCAATTAGTTTTAGAGGATTTTCCATGCTCATAGCACACCAATTGCCGCGGACGGTCATCTAAATCAACTCTTAAGGGTAATTCAATTTCACCTTCTCGTTTTTCCAGCTTTCCTTCTAATAAAGCCACATAACGTTTTTTGATGGTACGTTTCTCAAACTGATGTTGCAGTTTCTTGTGCACTTCCTTAGACTTAGCGATAAGCATAATTCCAGAAGTACTCATGTCCAATCGATGCACGATTAATGGCCCGGTAGCACCAGGATACCTCTTTTTCATTCTACTGAAAATTGAATCTAAAATTATTTTGCCTGGCACGGATAAAAACTCGGCTGGCTTATTTATTGCTAATAGGTCTTTGTCCTCATACAGGATCTCTATTGCTTTCTCCTCAAGAGGATTTTCAAGCATGGGATTGGGATCCAACTCAAGCCCCTTCAGCATGTGTCCCAAAATAGGCTCACACTTGCCTTTGCATGCAGGATAGAACTGTTTGTGTTTTCGAACTTCGGATTTTGGAGACGCACCCCACCAAAATTCAGCCATGGCAATAGGTTCCAAATCTTGCAAATAAGCGTATTGCAGTAATTTTGGCGCAGCACACTCCCCGGCCCCGGCAGGTGGTGTTTGGGTTTCTGTAAAATGAAAGATAGACAACAAGCTTCGCCAGTCTCCATTGGCATTCAGAAACTTGTATTCATCAAATAATCGTTTCTGTAGATCGCTTGAGCGTAACTTCCTTTGCGCTTTCAAACTTTCCAGCCGTACTGCATATTCATTGAATGACTGCTGTAACTCATCTAGCCTTGTTCGCCAGCGTTGTGCTAATCTTTTGTAAGCTATTTGATGATTCACACTTTGATGTGAAAGCTCAGTATCTAATGCCAGATAATCTTCATTTGACAATGTCAACTCCGCCTCTTGGCGCTGAAATTTTCGTTCTTTTTTACCTTGTTTTATGTCCACCCTAAATGCTCCCAATTCAGCTTTACATTCCAACTGATTTCGCTTTAGTTCCTCTTCCCTATCGTGTAACTCTGGTGTATTAACCAACCTCTCAATCTCTACATTGATTTGGTTCGTTTTCTCTTCTTCCAGCTTATAAAAACCATCTTTTTTAAGAATATCATAGACAGGTGGAACAAATCCCTCATGATGATTTTCATCCGCAATTTTCCCTGAGAATCCAGCTAAAAAACCAAGCTGACCTCTTTTGCTTTTAACCACTAAGACACCGAACATTTTCCCAATGATCAAACCAGTTTGTATTGGATCCAATCCAAAATTGTGCTGCCAATCCATAGTTGCAAGCGAACACTGAAGTTGCTCTGCAGCAAGCACGCTCAGCGCATGAGGTTGATAGTAAAATGGAAAGGTGAATCGCTCTGGCGGATTAATTCCATTAAGGTTTTTATCAAATGGAATAAAACATGAAGGTTGATTCGCCATTACCTGCAAAGAAAATAAAGAAGGGATTGTAAATGCTTTAATCTATCTCGTTTTCTATTGCCCATTTCACCAAACCAGCAGTAGTATCTTGATTGGTTTTGGCGAGTATCGATTTTCGATGATTGTAAATTGTGTGTGTTGAAATATGCAGAATTTCTGAAATTTCCTGTGTTGAACGTTTATCGCAGATGAGCCTGATAATTCCTTTTTTTCTCGGAGTCAATAATTTTTCATTTACCGAAACGGGTTTTTTGTTGATTAATTCCGAAATCTCTTTTACCTGAAACAGATTCTCCATCAAATACAATCTTTTCAAAATCACGGATAAAATCGTCTTCGATGGTAGATTTTAGCAAATAGCCTTGTGCCCCCATACTCATTAATACGCGATAGAATTTCATGTCCGCCCGTTGCGGAAAGTGGACTAACAAATCCTTTTGTGAAAACATCCACAAAATCATCGTACAGATTGACCTTCAAATAGGTATTCGTCAGCTGTTCATGTACACTCTCATTTTTAACCCCTGATATTCTGCTGGTAAGAATTACCTCCTTTTGTTCTTTAGGAAACTTGCGATAGAAGTATTCACTTAAGTTCTCGGCTAAAATTACATGAACATAAGGCTTTGCAGTAATATCTCCTTGGTTTTCAGATTCAAACATGAATCCGAATCGTTGCATCACTTTTCTGTCTTGAAACTCTTCATCGAGGTTATTCAAGTCTAATTCTACTTTTCCATATACTTCATATTGCACATAGTTTTGAGCGTAAACATCGTTTTTAGATTTCGCTGCCACCACCTTTTTCATAAAAGTAACATCAGGGTTCTTATCCTTCCGATTTGCTGTGATTACCACATCATCCAACTCTTGGAATTGTGGCAATAGTTCAAAGTCAATGGTCTGCACAGCAACAATTGAAACTGATTTTCGCACTTCTTTAAACCCAATAAAAGATGCCAATAAGGTGTCGCTTGGTTTATCAGTTTCCAAGGAATACTTCCCATCAATGTTAGTAATGATGCCTGCAACAGTGCCCTGAAAAGAAATATTGACAGATGGCATGGGAAGACCAGTGTCATCAACGACAGTTCCTTTAACCAATGTTTTTGCCCAAATAGCTGTGCACACGCAAAAAGCATGACAAGCAATAATAAAGTGAGTCTTATGGTTGGAGTGTACAATTGGAATGACTAGAAAGTAAGATGCGAACTTATTCTATAAAACCTTCCAACGCCAAGTGCCTGTAGTTCTTGCGAATCACACTAGTTTTGTTTCATGAACAAAATCTTTACACTGCTATTTTTAATAGGCATAGTTGTTAGTTGTCAACTAACAACTAACAAAGAGAAACCTGCAGAAATCGAAAAAAAGGAACTTCGCCAAGGAATCACAATAATTAATGGTGTGGAACGCAGCGAGCTTGCGCTCACGATGCGTGATATGTACAATCAGATGAAGCTTGTACATGACTCATTAAAGGCTGGTAAAGAAATACAAACTGATTATTTATCTAGATACAAATCGATCCATACTGATGTGGCCACAGAACCAGAAAAGGTTGATGAGGTTTACAGCGGAATGGCATCAAATTTTCTTTCTACTTATGAAAATTTTGAAGCTGCTACTGACAATAAAGCAGCGACCTTCAATTTAATGTTAGACGCCTGTTTAGCTTGCCACCAACAAAAGTGTCCGGGACCAATAAAAGCGATCAATAAGCTGAAATTGAAAAATGGATAATTCAATGCCAGGTTTTCATTTCTTTGCGCATCCATTAATCACCCGCTAAAGTCTATGAAACTTTCTATCATTATGCCTGCTTACAACGAGGAGCGTACCATCCATCTAATTTTAGATAAGGTGAAAAAAGTACGGCTCAATGGCGATGTTGAGAAAGAGGTTATTATAGTAAATGATTGCTCAAAAGACGACACAAAAGGGGCTGTAGCTCGATATATGCAGGCCAATTCTGAATTAGCCATTACTTACTATGAGCATGAAGCAAACAAGGGTAAAGGTGCCGCTTTACATACTGGCATTGAAAAAGCCACCGGTGAGTATCTTATTATACAAGATGCTGATTTAGAATATGATCCAGAGGAATACAATGACTTACTAAAACCAGTTCTTAGTGGTTTTGCAGACGTGGTATATGGTTCTAGATTTCAGGGTAGCAATCCGCACCGAATTTTATTTTTCTGGCACACACTAGGAAATAAATTTCTCACGACTTTATCTAACATGTTTACTAATCTGAATTTGACAGATATGGAAACCTGTTATAAGCTATTCAACACCAAAACGATACAGTCTCTACAATTGCAGGAAAGACGATTTGGCTTTGAACCAGAAGTGACAGCAAAGATTTCAAGGATTCCAAATATTCGCATTTACGAAGTTGGTATATCCTATTATGGACGAACATATGAAGAAGGCAAGAAGATTGGCTGGAAGGATGGCTTTCGCGCTATTTATTGCATTTTGAAATATGCTGCGCTTGGCGTTTAATTATTCGATTATAAGACGTTCAATATTGTTTCTCTCAGACGATTTCATCATCATTATATAAGCCCCAGCCGGTAGTCTTGAAACATCCATTTGATGTTGACCACCAGATATATTTCTAATTAATTTCCCGTCTAGATTATACAGCCATATTTCATCCATTTCAGACTTGAAGTATACTATGTCAGATGCAGGATTAGGATAGACTTGAGACACCTTTATTTCATCCTCTAATTCATCCATTCCAACCAATTCCAAAGAACGTTTTACAGCTTGAAAAGCATGTGCCTTTCCAAAACCCCAAAAGTTATTTCCTGTATCGGCCAAACTTCCTGTGTATTGATCTTCTAAAGCGGTTTCCATCAAAACATCTTTCACCATTTGTGACGTCATCTCGGAATTCGCTTCAAGCATTAATGCGGCAATTCCTGCGACCATAGGCGAAGACATTGATGTTCCACTAAAACCAATAAAACCATACTCACGATCATTAAATTCAACCACAGAAACAGGAGTGTACCCGCCATCTGTGTAGCTTGAAATAGATGAAATCACTCCACCACCAGGAGCTGTTAAATCTGGCTTTCTTCTTTCATCTAAAGTTGGTCCCTGGCTTGAAAACCCAGACAAATTGAATGGAATAAACTCGTTGTTATTCCAAATACCCGCTTGATGCGATCCTACCGTTATTGCGCTTTTAGTACAAGCTGGTTCCCCAATTCCATATTGCCGATCGCCAGCTACATATCCGCCACCAAGAGACGTGAAATCCCAGCCCGTATTACCAACTCCAGTGGTGGTTTCAAGAACATTCCAAAAATGTACTGTGCCTGATTGAGCAATCGATTTCAGAACAATTTTATTTCCAGAAGGTGGGAAATCAATTCTTAATCGCGCATGAGGCCTATTATTTAATGGGTGCGCAGATTCAATGGCAATATCATAGTGAAAAGTATCAGAACCGATAATCAGATCGTCTTGTGTATACGCAACCGATGAATTTGTTAAAAACAAAGGCGCTGAGCCTCGAAGTTGGTTTGTGATGTCCAACACATCGAAAGACATTGCAAACGACTCACCTACATTTCCCCAGGCAGTAATGCTTTGTCCGTCTTGATAATTAACCGCATTGTTTGGTACGAAATTTATTCTTGATCGCAAGGTGTCTCCGGCGAATTCGTGTTTAATATGGAAATCTGAATCGCCATTATTCCCTCCGCTTGTAACGAAGACAACTCCTAGTTCTGAGTATGCATCAATAGCCTTGCTGACCAATGAATTACCATCCAATGTGCCGAAATAATACAAGCCCCAGCTCATGTTTATGATCAGACGTTTGTCTTCCAAAATCGATTTTTGATACATCCATTCAAAGGCATCCAATACAGCCCCCTCATCAACCAAAAACGTGGCAAATAAGTATTGTGCGTCAAAGGCCACTCCACGGTATTTTGTTCCTGCACCTGAGCCTCCAGCAATTCCGGCAACGTGCGAACCATGTGTAGCATAACTATAAATATTTGCCGTGTCCGACTTTGCAGCCAGCAATTCTTCAGGTGTATCGTATTCTGTTCCGTAAGCATATCCTTCTGGAGCAGGACCACTTGTTTTATACTGATCCCATGCAGCTAAAATTCTACTTTCTGTTAGGGTTGTATCATAGAACATCGGGTGAGTATAATCGAAGCCCCAATCAGTAATTCCAATGAGAACATCCTTTCCAGTAAATGCATCGGGTAAATCTAACCCATGATGGACACTATCTACACGTACATCTCTCAACGCACGTTCCAAGTTTGGCGACACCTTGGAGGCTAGTTTTAAGTAATCAATTCCTGGTATAGCTTCTAATTCTGAAATTAATTCTATCGGCACCTTCAATGTGACTACCCCTCCTCTTTCAGCTCCAACAATTATTCCTTTTGACTCAATTTTCCTCTTATTATACCCGCTAGAAACCAGCGCCAATAATGAAGCATATTCTCTTCCGTCAATTATTAACCAAGGAATTTCAGCCTGGTTCGCAGTACCCAATTTCAGATCAAATCTTTCTATTGATCCAATCGAAGTCGCAGGCATCATTACTTGCGTAATTCCAAAGTAAAAACACAGGATAAATGATAATAAACTTAGAATCTTTTTACTTTTCATTTTGAGTTTGATTTTGGCTTAAAAGTAGTTGTTCGATAAAGCACAGCCTTTATTTGAATACTTCGATTTATTCTTTGATGTATTCGAAAGCTTGCTACAAGCACAAGTTCGAATGGCTATTTCCGGCTTATGAGTAAAGTAGTGCTCTTGCTCTTCTTGATCCTTCTGCAACCCGCTGCACTTTTCGCATACGATTTAGATTGATCCACAATAAAAAATGAAGGTGACTCTAAAAAGTATGTCGAACTACTTGATTCAGTAGCAAGTGCGTGTAAATTGGAAGATGCCGATTTAAAGAAGTGGCTTCATCTAAGGGGTATGCGCTGGATATTTCTCACAAGACATGATGAGGCGCAGGAGCATTTTCAAAAGAGACTTCTCTTAGCTAGAGAATTAGAAATTGACACCTTTCAGGCCATATTTACCAATCAAGTGGGTTTACTAAACTACTCAATAGGTAAAGGTCCTGAATCCATGACTTGGTTCAAGCAAGCAGCAACTTTAGGTCCTAAATATGAATTGTCTAGACTTGAAGGTGCAGCCCTAAATAATGTTGAAAGCATGCATTCTGAACTGGGGCAATTTGATAGCGCAGAAATCTATTTAAGTCGACCCCAAATATTTCACACTTTGCACCACGTCATTAGAATATTGATTCTCATTGTTCCGCTCTTCTATATCGGTGGACTTCTTGAAGCTCAGATAGGCTATTTCACGATATTCATCCGCTCCTGATAGGGTTTTATTTTGTTCATACAAATCCT
>CALKOP010000160.1 GCA_938091155.1 uncultured Flavobacteriales bacterium
GAGCCTTTTTTGCTGAAGTATTTGAAAAGTACGGTGCAGCACTAGACGAATGTGGAGCGAACCCAAACAATGGATTGGGTAACGTAATGGCTCAATTGAGCAATTTACCGGCTGACCAAAAAACGGCTATAGAAGCAGACATAAAATCAGCAATGGAAAACGGCCCAGATATGGCCACGGTTAATTCTGATAAAGGAATCACCAACCTACACGTGCCAAGTGATGTGATCATTGACGCATCTATGCCAGCCATGATTCGCACCTCAGGTCAGATGTGGAATAAGGATGGAAATGCTCAAGACACTAAAGCCATTATTCCAGACCGATGTTATGCAGGAGTTTATCAGGCAACCATTGACGATTGCAGGTCAAACGGAGCCTTAGACCCAGTGACTATGGGTAGCGTAAGCAACGTGGGTCTTATGGCGCAAAAGGCGGAGGAATACGGGTCGCATGATAAGACTTTTGAAATATCTGGTGCTGGTGAAGTACTAGTCGTTGATGCAAGTGGAAATACACTGATGGAACACTCGGTTGAAGAAGGCGATATTTTCCGAGCATGTCAAACAAAGGATGCTCCAATTCAAGATTGGGTAAAGCTAGCTGTGAACCGAGCAAGGGCAACTGGAAACCCCGCTATTTTCTGGTTAGATGAAAACCGAGCGCATGATGCGCAGTTGATAACCAAGGTAAACACCTATTTGAAAGACCACGATACCAATGGACTAGATATCCAAATTATGGATCCTGTTTCAGCTACCAAGTTTTCTTTAGAGCGCATTCGAAAAGGCTTGGATACTATATCCGTTTCGGGTAATGTATTACGCGATTATTTGACCGACCTCTTCCCTATTTTGGAAGTAGGTACAAGTGCTAAAATGTTGAGCATTGTGCCATTGATGAATGGTGGTGGATTGTTTGAAACAGGAGCCGGTGGATCAGCACCAAAGCATGTGCAACAGTTTAACGAAGAAAACCACCTGCGATGGGACTCATTGGGTGAGTTCTTGGCGTTGGCCGTTTCATTAGAACACATTGGCAACACCTATGACAACCCACAAGCCGTAATCTTAGGCGAATGCCTAGATGAAGCAACCAGCAAGTTTTTATTGAATGATAAATCGCCTTCTCGAAAAGTGGGAGAACTAGACAACCGAGGTAGTCACTTTTACCTAGCCATGTACTGGGCGGAAGCATTGGCCAACCAAACCAAAGACGCAGGTTTAAAAGCCTCCTTCGAGCCTTGTTTTGCTGCCTTGGCTGACAATGGAAATACGATTGTAGCGGAGTTAAATGCTGCACAAGGACCTGTTATGGATACACATGGTTACTACCAACCCGATGAGGAATTGGTGAGCAAAGCTATGCGTCCGAGCAAAACCTTCAACCAGATTATTGAGATACAGTCGCTGACAGATTATTAGAACACTAGGTTCTCATTAATCAATTGAAAAGGCACGCTTAGGCGTACCTTTTTTTGTTGCTCATCATCCCTAATGACACTTCTCAGATTCAAACAGATGTGCAATTGTAATTGAAAGAATGCCTTTTCAAATCAATTAAAAAATTTTTTGAAAAACCCTAGATCAAGTTTATGAGAACCGCAGTTATTACTCTAGTTTTTCTTGTCCTGTTGCAATTAATCTCGGAGAATCTGGATACCACATTTTTCCCGCAATTTGTTCACTATTCTCAGAGTCCAGTGGTTCACTATGGAGATGATGTACCGGGTTCGCCATGGAATGACCCTTGTGTGCTAAAAGAAAATGAGCAGTATATTATGTACACTTCTAGTGTACAAGGAGGTTTAAATCATCTAAACGAGACGCTGGGTATTTATCGTTAGATTTCTAATGATGGATGCGACTGGTCACTAAATCCTATGACACCTGTATTAGAACCTTCCTCTAATTACACTTAGATGGATACCATAATAGCCGAACCTGAGGTCATGGTTAAAGATGACACACTATATCTTTTTATTCAGCCGCAAGTTCTCTTGGCCGATTTAGTATCGGATTGGTAAGAAGTATCGATGGTGTAAACTTTATTGACACTACTCAAATAGCTCAGCTTCATTCGGATGTATATCAAAATGGAAATAATTATCAAGGATTATCAACTCCTTCTCCGGTTTTGGTAGGGGATACCATTTATCTTTTTACCGATGTTGCTCAAAATGTTTTTGGAAATAATTGGAAACAAGTAGCACTGCATCAATTCAAATCTTAAGGAGATATTAATAAATGGTACCATGATACAACGCCAATTCATATACGAAGCGACTTTGATTGGACAGATGGAAACTACGGAGCAGAAATATTAGGAGTAAATTCTTTGTTGGATGGGAATAGATTAAGAATATGGTATTCTGGTCATAACGTATCAAGTATTAATAATACAGGAGGACTAAATGATACTACTTATAATGTTCATTTTATAGGAAATGAATTACATGTGTATACTGGTTATTGGGGAATTGGCACTTCTGAATTTATGTTTACGAGGGTCACCAGTGTTGATAAATTGGAAGACCTTGAACAAAAAAAGAGTGTCGAGTATTTCCAGAATACCCGCTCCGCGATGACGATAAACCGTGAGTCTTCCATTTTGAATATTTACGCAACAAATGGGCAATTGCTGTATCGCAGAACATTCACAAATCGAATAGACTTCGATGTAAATTATGATGGTCTTATTTTGATAAACGTGACAAACAACAATTCGTTTCTAACTGAAAAATTCATCTCCACGAATTAAAATCAGTCATTTTCAGAAGTGCAAAAACGAGCAAATGCATAAAACTGAGTGTAAACAATGATACAGGTCTGTTCCTAGCTTCAATTTTGGATAAAAACAGGCGTAATACATGATTTTTTTCATGCAGTTATCCCCTCGCCCAATCTCTAGGTTTTGCAATGAACGCGTATCTTCAATCCAAATGAGCATATTTCTGATTTGGAAGCAATCGATAATTTTCAAGTGTTTCATTGATAACAGTATACCAACCCTCGTAGCCCTTGACAATAAGACCATGATCTTCAAAGTTGCTTAACATTCCCGTGATGGTAAATGCATAATGAATATGCCAACTGGACCTTGGCAATCCCCTCAGATCATATAAAATAAGCTACTTAAGTCTGCTCGTATTGATGGTGCCATCTGCGGATTCTGACTCAATTAAATTCGGAGAATTCATTGCATATGTTTCTTACGCAGCAGATCCAAAGGCAGTTCAAAACAGAAATATTACAAGACTAAGGATTGACTTCATTTTAATCTACTTCCTAAAAACGCCAATTCCAAATGCAAGCAGTAAGCCCAAAATTGCCGCCATTTTCGCTCTGCTTTTACTATGGTCAATCGCCTGAGCGCTTCCCGCCTGAAACCCATGCAGAACTTCGATGTTGCTATTAAACATTAATTGTCCTTCCGACTCGGCAAGCTTGTTTCTTGCATCATTCATCTGATTTAGCAAGACCTCAAGTATTTCAGGATTATTGACAGTATCGATTTCATCCAATCTATTCTGCATCGACTTAATTTGTAATGTATAATAGGCTATTTGGCTTTTAGCATTCTTCAGGTTAAAAGCCAATCTCTCTTGAACAAAAACTGGACTATCTAAATACTGGACTAAGGCTTGCTCCAACTCATCTAATCCATCCAAGTTGTTTACTTCAACAACCAGGTCAAATGGAATATGCTCGGCACTTAAATCTGATGTGAGATCCTCGCCTTTTAAGTTGATTGCAAGAACATCCAATAGAGAGGCATTTACCGCATGGAATAATGAGTTAAAACCAGGCATACCATGTATTCCATCGCTTTTAATGGACTGATTCAACTTCACAATCATATCTGCATAAATCTTTTTTTCAAGATGAACATAACTAACCGTCATACTCGCTCTATATGTAGGTTCAGAGAGTCTATACCATAAAAATGTGATCCCACCCAATATTATTGGTAGGATGAAAATCATTACAAGGTTCTTTCTTAAAAGATGAAATACACTTTGAAACATAGCCTGTGTAAATCCCTTTAATTCAAATAACTGACTCCGCAGGCTTTTCCATGCTTCTTTTCCTTCGTCTTCCATTGGCGTAAATTGAGAATTACTCATAAGGGATAAATCTACATTTGCTCATTGTGCACAATCGCAACCGACTGCTAAAAGTGCGAAAAGTTCGGATTGTACAGAATCTATATGCTACTCAAACGATCCAGAAATATTCGAAACTCTGCTTGGAATCTAGCGAATACCTTAATCTATCCTTTAGGATTTTTAGGGCTTACGCCATTCTTTATGGACACCTTAGGTGATTACCTATTTGGTTCTTGGATGCTTCTAAATTCCATAGTATTCATCAGTGTTCACGTTTTGCATTTTGGAATGGGACCCTCTGTAGCCATGTATGTGGCTGAAGCACGGGGCAAAGACGATCCGAACCGACTTAATCGCTATTACAACTCATCTCTCAATTTCACGAATATATTGGCCATTGGAACTATGGTCATAACACTATTGATTTGGTTATTAGCTCCGTTAGAATTATTTCAATGGAAAGGAATCTTGAATCCAGATGACCTCAAAATTGCGTTTGTGTTTACCAGTACATTGATTGGTGTTAAATTCTACGAACAACATTTTATGGGCTTTTTCAAGGGGTTTGAAGAGTATGACACGGCAGCTAAATTCAATATGGCGCAAAAGATTAGTATGCTAATCGGGCAAGCGATTATGCTAAAACTCGGATACTCTTTATCGATGGTCATTGGGGTAAGTTTACTTACAAACGTGCTATTAGTTTTGATCCAATTCATTTGGAGCAAACGCTATTTATCGGACTATGCTTGGTCAGCTTCCTTTGATTCTTTGATCTTTTCAAGACTAAAACTTTTCGGATTTTGGAGTTGGCTACAAACTATTGTTTCCTTATTCAGCTTCCAATTAGACCGATTGATTGTGGCCTTTGCGCTAGGTACTGATGTGGTGGGATATTACAGCATTGCATCAATGATTGCTAATCATCTGCACATTATGTTCGAGTCCCTGGTTGGTTGGATTTTCCCTGCAGTTTCGCGCATCGTTAAGGAAAAAGGCGACCCCAAACCTCTATACTATTCTGTTAGATCAGCTCTCATGATATCCTCATTAATTGGATTGACAATATTGTTTTGCTTTAGAGAGAACTTGTTTATACTTTGGATTGGTCCAGAAAAATTCAAGCATGTCATTTCATTCATCGAATTATTCATTCTCCTAGAGATATTCTACATTCATTCAATCGTACCTAAATTCTTTTTGAATGGATTATCTGAATTGAAACTGGTCACAACATTGGAGGTTGGCTACAAGAGCATTGGTATCATGATGATGCTTATATTCTTCTATTTCGATCATACGGCAATCTCACTTATTTGGGGACAGTTAGTGGCTATGATGATTACTATGCCGATCGAATTGGGGATTATAAACCGAAAAATTCTCAGAGTAAATTGGCTTTATGAATCCATCGCTTTTGTACTCCCCAGCTTTTCATTGCTTTTTACATTACAATCAAAAAATCTAGCCATTCAAATCATATCTGGAATATTGACCATAGGGCTCTCTTATCTCGCATACATCCGATATTCACGCATTGATTTAAAACTGTTATCTGAGTGAATTGGAGTAAAAACATGCCGATTGTATTGTTGATTTATTTCTTCAACTCATTTCTATTGCCGCACGGGCTGCTGTATTCTGCATTATTAACTCCTGTTTTCATTTATTGGATTTGGAAATATAATTCACTTCGATATCTCATATTGCCTGCCTTGGCCATTGTTCTATTTGATATATATCACTTATCGAACGGAGCCGATTTGAAATCCCTTACAGTAAGCAGCGGCCTGTTTATTAGCGCGATTTCCTTTTGTATTGTATCTTGGAATTGGCTTAGTCACCATACAGACCTGAAATCTCTAATGAGCGGTCTTTTAAAATGGAACTCATTATTTGTTTTACTCGCATTGGTTACGTTACCCTTTGCTTTCGGCAGAACTCTATTATGGTATGAAGTCCCTATTTCTCAGGGCATTGCATCTTTTCCAAGGCTCAAGCTATTTACCTACGAAGCTGCTTTTTACGCCTTCCTATTCGCTCCAATTTTTCTTTATTATTTCTGGTGCATTATACTCGGGATAGAGCGCAATTGGCTTATGATTAAAATGGCCATATTCTTACCACTCGTTTTATCCTTATCTTTTGGAGTGACTGGTGCCCTAGCCTTGGCCATGGGTATCGCAGCTTTGGTCTTTTGGACTCAACTAAGAACCTTGCCCTCAATAAAAAAAACACTGCTTTATGGTGGTTCTTTCAGTATAATTTTCTTGTGTGTTTTAGTCCTTGTATATCCCGAAAACCCAATTTTCGATCGACTGACAAATATTTTTCAAGGCATAGACACATCTGCACGCGGGCGACTATTTGAGTCGTTTATGTTCGCTTTTGATCTAGCGAATTCCAAGAGTATCTGGCTAGGTGTTGGACTTGGACAAATCAAAATTTTAGGGCATGACCTTATTATTAACTTCTATCAATATGAAGGCGACTTTGCAGATATTGTGCGTATTCCAAATGCAATGGGAGAGTTACTCGCCACCTATGGAATTGTAGGTGTAATCTTTAAACTTAGCCTTGAAATCTATCTATTCTTCAAACATAGTTTACACACTAACTATTTCAATTTCAGCCTCTTTCTTTTTGTCTTCATTTATCAATTTACTGGAAGTTATTTAGTAAATACTGCAGAATTATTGCTTTGGACCACGGCCATATTTGTCCGCTTTCCTGAGTTGAATGCATCTTATTTCAAATCAGAATGAAAGTGGTATTCATTAGCCGCTCCACTCTTTACTCCACTAGGGGTGGAGATACTACTCAAGTGGAGCAGACTGCTATACATCTAAGACTGCTGGGTATTCATGTCGACATCAAACTCACTACCGATAATATTGAATACGAAAAATATGATCTCCTTCATTTCTTTAACCTAATTCGTCCGAATGATATTTTGCATCATTTGCAAAAAACAAATAAGCCAATTATTGTTTCTCCGATATATGTTGATTATTCTGACTTTGATCAGCACGATCGTCAGGGGATGACCAGATTGATGGCGAGGGCATTTGGTAAACACGGTTCTGAATATTTAAAGACAGTTTTTAGATCTTTAATGGGACAGGATTCCTTGACATCGTTCACCTATCTATTGGGTCATAAGCGTGCTATAAAAGCTGTTCTTGAAAGAACTTCTATGCTATTACCCAATTCTAAAAGCGAGGCCGGGCGCATTGAAAATGATTTTGGAAACAAACTCGCCTATCTAGTAATTCCTAATGCGATTGATACAGAATTGTTTCATACTAAAGATGGTGTTGACAGAAACAAGAAACAAGTCATTTGCGTGGCTCAAATAGAGGGCAGAAAAAATCAACATCGCCTTATCGATGCAACTAAAGATTTGGATGTTGATTTGGTGTTAATTGGACGCCCAAGCCCCAACAACAGATCGTATTTCGATTATTGCAAAAAAATGGCTCATTTACGCGTTAGGTTCATTGATTTTTTAGCTCACGATGAACTTACTGGGTGGTATAATCGTTCTGCCGTGCACGCTCTACCAAGCTGGTTTGAGACAACAGGACTTACCTCATTGGAAGCTGCTGCATGCGGCTGTAAACTGGTAGTTTCAGATAATGGCGATACCGATGAATACTTTTCAGGCGGAGCTGAATTTTGCAGAGCAAATAGTACTGAAAGCATCAAATCAGCTATAGCAAGAGCTTTAGAAAGTGACTACCGTTCAGTACTGCATCAGCGGATAAAAGACGAATTTAATTGGGCTAATACAGCGAAAAAAACGCTTGATGCCTATAAAGAAGTCCTTTCATGAAGAAAGCCTTGAACATAGCGTTTTTAGGCACTAGAGGCATCCCTAATACCTACGGTGGTTTTGAGCAATGCGCAGAATTCCTAGGTAAAGGATTGGTTGAAAAAGGCCACCAAGTCACAGTATATAATAGCTCAAATCACAGTTATCAATTGCCAAGTTGGAATGGTGTGAATTTGATCCATTGCAATGATCCAGAAGATAAATTGGGAACTATTGGTCAATTCATATATGACCTCAATTGTATTCGACACGCCAGACATCAAGACTATGATGTAATAATCCAATTTGGATATACCAGCAGTTCTATTTGGAATTGGCTATGGCCCAAACAATCAAGCCACATTGTCAATATGGATGGATTGGAATTCCAAAGAGATAAATATGGTCCGATAACAAAGCGTTTCTTAAAATGGGCTGAGAGCTGGGCCACATTCAGAGCCTCAGCACTAGTGGCTGATAATATTGGAATTCAGAACTATTTGAAACAAAGATTTCCCTCAAAAGAAATCAGGTTTATCAGTTATGGGGCAGATATTCCAAGCCCTTCAGAAAATAATGAGTCGATTCTCAGTGAATTAAAGTTGAGTCCAAATTCATTCGATCTCATCATTTGCAGAATGGAACCAGAGAACTCTGTTGAGACCATGCTTCAAGCCCAAAAGGCAAGTGGCAGCAATAGACTGTTGGTGGTAGTTGGAAATACATCAAACGCATATGGTCAAAAGCTATTAGACCAATATAGCGGGGCTAACATAATTTTCACTCAAGGAATCTATGATATCCATGCTCTAAATGCATTACGAAATAATTGCCGTTTTTATTTACACGGACATACAGTTGGCGGAACCAATCCTTCACTGCTGGAGGCGATGGCAAATGCACATAGCATTGTGGCTCATGACAACGAGTTTAATCGATCCGTCTTGGGAGAAAATGCATCTTACTTTTCTAAAACCCAAGATTTCAGTACGCTCTTGAGTAGATCTGAAGTTGTTTCCAATTTGGCTCAAACAAGAGAGGTAATAAGGCAAAACCACAACTGGAATCACATCATAAATAAATATGAGGCTATTTGTTATGAAGTGGTATAGTGTCAAACCAATATTAACGGCCCTATGGGGTAGCATGTTGTTTATGCTTCTGCTCTCTAGACCCATCTCTACATTGGCTTTGATTATTCTCGGAATTGCAGTTATTCTAAGTCAATTTATCAAAGACAAACCCAAGATTATCTGGTCTCGATGGGGAGTTGGTATCTCCCTAATCATTCTGCTTTTTTTCGTTTATGCCCTTGGGTATTTCCGATTCATTGATCATCCAGAAGCATGGCCAAGATTTGAGAAAAAAAGCCCCCTATTCTTTATTCCGATTTTGTGGGTTCTATCTCGGTTGCGCTGGCAAGACATTCAAACTAGAATTTACATCTGGCTTTGTTTAAGCATTCTGTTAGCTGGAATAATCATGATTGCAGGATCTACCATTGCGTTTGCACAAACTGGCGATTGGAATCAATTCTTTTACCATTCATTTACAAATCACATACAGATAAGTGCCATTTATTACAGCCTGTTTATTGTCACTGCTTTGGCTTTGCCCATTCATGCAGCAGACCTACCTATTTCAGATTCTACCCATAGAATAATAAGGAGTGCTTTATTTGGACTTCTTTTAATCAGTGCATCGAAAATATTTGTCTTCATAGGCATCGGTATATTGCTTCATCGATGGCTATCAGCTCGCCAAAAAATTGAGCTCAGATGGAAACGAATGATATTATTGGTACTTGCTGGGATATTAACCATACCAGTATTAATCAGAACATCTTCACTATTAGATACAAACCTAGAAGTGATAACCCGAGGCCAGTACAAGTATGACACTAGGCTGAATGGACTTACCCTCAGGTTAATACAGGTTCGTTTAGGCCTAGAAGTTTTGAGCCTTGAAAATGCTTGGGTCACAGGAGTTGGACCGGCAATGAATAAAACGAAGCTTGACGATCGATATAAAGCCCATAACATGTATACGGGCAATCCTGAATTGGGAGATAAAGGCATGTTAGCTTATAATTATCACAATCAGTGGGTAGAAACTTTAGTTGCACTTGGACTGCCAGGGTTGTCCTTATTGCTGTTGATATTTGGATCGCTCATATTATCTGTAAACTTTCGCAGAGCTGAAGCGTCCATAATTATTGTTTTCGCAATCTTCATGTTCACAGAAAGTTTTCTTGAACGTCAACGAGGACTTGTACTTTTCAGTTTCTTAACTAGTGTTTTGTTTAAACCAGATTCTATAGAATAGACTTTATATGCAAACTTCATCTCGGGCTTTATCAAAAGTCGATCATTCCTATAAAGAGGGCAATAGTCACACTAACCTGGTTGCCTTCAACAAAATCAAACAAGGCCGGGTTTTAATATTAAAACGCTTGATGGATGTCTCAATAAGCGTATTTCTACTATTGATTTTAGTTCCAATTGTATTTCCGATCGTGGCCATACTTGTTGCACTTGACTCAAAGGGTTGCGTTTTCTTCATTCAAGATAGAATAGGAATTAGAAAAACGACCTTCCGTTGCTATAAAATTCGAACTATGCGCCTCGTCAATTCCTTATCTGACAAAACACCTGAAATGGGCATTACTCGTTTAGGCATGTTTTTACGCAAAACTCACATTGACGAACTTCCACAATTAGTGAATGTGCTGCTTGGACAAATGAGTCTGGTTGGCCCAAGACCTCATATGCTAAGTGACACAGAAGAATTCGAATCACGTATCGCAAACTATCATTTGCGTCATGCAGTTAGGCCAGGTATTACTGGACTTGCACAAGTGAACGGTTTTTATGGAAGTGTAGATGATACTGATCACCTTGAAAAGAGGATTCAGTTTGACATTGAATACGTTTATACGTGGAGCATCTGGAGTGATATAAAAATTATTCTTCGCACAATAAAAGAGCCCTTGGCGTAGCAAATTGAAGGACTACATACTTCATATTCTGCGCTATTTCGCATTGTTTAAACATCCACTGACTCCGAGCGAACTACATCTGTTTTTAAACACCGCTACCACGTTTGAGCAGCTTCAAATGGAAATAGAAGTGCTGCGTGAAGAAGGGGAAATCGTATTTCACAACGGGTATTTACAACGATCTAAAGACGAAAACTTCTCTGTATTAAGAGATCAAAAAGAAAAGCGAGCACTTGAAATGATTGAGGGCAGCTCAATTTATACTCGAATTATATCAAAATTTCCATTTGTGCGTTCCGTGTTAATTTCAGGTTCATTATCTAAGCTTTCCGCGGGTCCTAATGCGGATCTCGATTTCTTCATTGTCACGGCAAAAGATCGATTATGGACTTGTAGAACACTTTTACACTTATTCAAGAAACTCACATTTATCACAGGGCACCAAAATTTTTTCTGTATGAATTACTTTGTAGACGAGACGCACCTTTCATTACCATTTGAAAGCTTCTACACTGCACTAGAATTACAGACCTTGATTCCAGTTTATGGAAAAACCATATACAATCGATTAAAAATCGAGAACAACTGGACTTCTCAGTACTTACCCAATCACACTGGTGAACCTCTAGTTAAAGCAACTGAAGTAATAACTAAGTCTTGGATAAAAGGGTTCATTGAAATGGTATTGAATCTGGTATTTCCAAAATTGATAAATCATTGGTTGATGCACCTAACAGATTGGAAATGGCGAAGGAAATTCTCTAGTCTTAAACTATCTGAAGAAGAATACGATCAGGCCATGTTGACGCGGGTAGATATATCAAAAAACCATCCCCATAATTTTGAAAAGAAAGTATTAGAAGCCATGGCCGATTCAGATTCTCTGAAACAAAACGTTTACGTGTGAAGGTGATTGTGACAGGAGGAGCTGGATTCATAGGTTCAGCCCTGCTTGATGAATTATTAAAGACCTCTGATATTGATATTTTCGCTGTTACACACAAAACACCCCTAGCCGAAAGACATCAACAAATCAAGCAATTGAGTGGTGGTTTTTCAGCCCTTACTCTTGACAAGATCCAAAATCTTCAACCTGACGTGGTTTTTCACTTGGCAAGACCAACCTTCCCGACCCTAAGATTCTTTGGTCGATGGTTAGCCGGTTTTCAAGGAGGCTATTTGAATAAAAGACTCTTAAACAACCTCAGAAAAGGCGCCCCAAGATGCAAATTGGTATATCTTTCTGGAAGTCTTATGTACGGTGAAGGTAGACAGGGTGAAAAACATCTGGAGTCGGCACCACTGAATCCAATAAGCTACGCTCGCCAATATGTGCGAACTGAGGCACCCATTGTTTCTTCACTTTCTGATTACAACAACCAACATTTGGTAATTCGTGTTCCATGGGTTTTGGGAAATGGCTCCTGGTTTAATTGGGTTTATGGTGCTCACTACAGAAAAAATAGATCTATCCCGTTTTTCGGAAAAGGCGATAATTCTATGCAATTTATTCTCCTAGAAAACCTTGCTCAGCATACCATTGAACTATCTAAAGATTCAGCAGGGATAGGGATTCGAAATATATTCGGAAATACGATATTAACCCAGCACGAATTTGCCACTCTAATCACCAACCAATTGAATTGTGATTTAGATTCATCAACGGCATCCTATGAGGTTGCTATCCAAGAGGCGTTTAGATCCAATATTGAGTTGGATACTGAGTATAAACTTGATCTGGATTCATACGAACAGTTTGACCAAAAGCTCAAAGAATTAGTTGATGGGTTTTTGAAAAACAAATAGAGTGTACTCACCAAACTGCCAAAGCAGAGTCTTGTTCAGTTTCTCATCTAATTCCCAAAGTCGATTTGCTTTGTCTCCTTTACCCCTTAATTTATGGTGATTATACCATGCCGGAAACATGATGCTAAAACCCTGATGATCCAATTCCTTATAAGCTCTAAAACTCTTTCTAATGGCAGAAGGCGTGTAGCATCGTGATGCCAAATATCTAGATGTTGAATAGCCTCCCCACACTTTTCGAATTCTAGCAAATGCCACTTTAAATCGAAGCTTTAACAAAAGCACTAGTAATTCACGCAAGTACCATTTATTGACAAATGTTAAGACCGCGATCCCACCAGGTTCCAGAGCATTGTAGATACGGTCTGCAGCATCAGGTAGGCTCTCTACTGTATTTAAAGCCCCAAAAAAAACATATGTTAAATCAAAGGGTGCATTTGGCAGTGAGCTCAAATCATACTCAGTAGCCTGACTCACCTTTATTCTTCCAAACTTCGCAGTGCGAAGTCCAGCACTTTTAACCATCTCGGCAGATACATCTATTGCATGCAAATCCCTATCGGGGAAATTCTCTCCAAACCATTCGGCATCCAATCCAGGACCGCATCCAATTTCTAATGCATTTGTAAATTTCTGTTTAGCTAAATATGTGCGAAATTGATTCCGAATGCGCTGTAAGCTCGTATTGGTATCAGCACGCTTTTCAAAACCGAGTTCTACATCCTTATCGTAATATTCTCCAACCGTTTTATAATAGCCTTTCATCGTACTTGCGAATCAACAATTAATTCGCGACCCTAGCGGTAGGCTAATAGATCAATTTACCGAAATCATCCTTTTCTCTTCTAATGATGGGTCTTCTCCACAATACGGTTCTATGTCCGTTTTCTTCTCTCAAAACGCAGGTATGGAAGACCGTAATGCCCTTTATTCTGGCCGATTTTATTTCAGGTAAAATACCGGTGTAATGAGCATTCCAATATGGCATCGGCTGCAAAAAAGTTAACCACTGATAGCTTGTATCGGCATTGCTGCTATTTACCAAAAAGGAATCCAGAATATTTGATAATTACTGATGCATTTCTGGCCGATAGACATTGTAACCATTAGATTAAATTAACTCCATGGCACCAGCAGAATCTTCAAAACCTATTTCAGCCAAACCACTTTTCCAAACTACAGAAGCAAAAGCATTGACCATTCAAATTTTGAAGGGAGAAGAGCTTAAGTAACATATAACCAAGATTCCAGCTCTACTAATTTGCGTTCACGGCTTAGCAACTTATTCCAATGTAAATGGCGAAGAGTGCAAACTAGAACCCGGAGACATGGTAAATATACCAGCGGATGTGAAACATAAAGTTTTTGGCGAAGTCGACTCTCAATTGATCTTGTTGAGATAGAGATTTTGTCCTTTTCTTTACGCATGCTTTACTGTAGATTAATCGTATTATTTTCTTTTTGGGTCACTATACCCGTGCATGCTCAAAAAACACCTTCAGAATATGTAAATCCATTTGTAGGCACGGATTACAATGGCCACACATTTCCAGGGGCCACAGTTCCGTTTGGTATGGTGCAGCTTTCACCAGACACCAGAGTAGATGGCAGCTGGGAAGGATGCAGCGGCTATCACTATAGCGATAATCGAATTTTTGGATTTAGCCATACACATCTAAGTGGTACTGGTGTCAGCGATTATGGCGACATCCTAATTATGCCGCAACTTGGTTCTGGGTCTTTTGAGCAAGATGAGTACTCTGCCATCTTCAAACATGAAAATGAATGGGCAGCCCCAGGATATTACTCAGTAAAATTTGACAATGGCATAGTAGCCGAATTGACAACCACAACACGGGTAGGATTTCACAAATACACCTTTCCACAGAATCAATTTAGCATTGTAATCGATCTAGAACATAGAGATTATTTAGAGGATGGAGCGCTCACCGTTATTGACGATCAAACTTTATCCGTTAGGCGGGTAAGTAGCGCCTGGGCCAAGGAACAACATTGCTATGCACAAGTCTTGTTTTCAAGTCCATTTAAGCACAGATACAACGCTACAAAAACTAAAATCATTCTCGTATTCAATGTTGATGCGAAAGAATTGATGATTAAATCAGGAATCTCATTTGTAAATGAAAATGGTGCCAAGAAAAACCTAATTGCTGAACTATCACATTGGAATTTCGACCAGTGTAAGGATGATGCAAAAAGGAGTTGGAATGATGCTCTATGGAAAATTGAAGTGAAGGATGAAAACTTAGAAAAGTTAAAGACCTTTTACACCGCCTTGTACCATGTTATGATTCACCCCAACATTGCGATGGATGCAGACAGACAATACCGAGGTCTTGATCAAAAAATCCACACTGCTAATGACTTCAGCTACTATACCATTTTCTCTTTGTGGGACACATTCAGAGCTGCCCATCCACTTTTCACAATCATTGAACGCGAGCGAACACTTGATTTTATAAAAACATTCTTGGCCATGTATGAAGAAGGCGGTCGGCTGCCCGTTTGGGAACTTTGCGCCAACGAAACTGACTGCATGATTGGCTATCATAGCGTTTCCGTAATTGCCGATGCGTTGGCGAAAGGCATCAATGACTTTGATCAAGAATTGGCTTTTGAGGCAATGACGGCTAGTGCCAACTGGGATCATTTAGGCTTACCAGAATACATTAACAAGGGTTTTCTATCCATAGATGACGAGCATGAAAGTGTATCAAAGACTTTGGAATACGCCTATGACGATTGGTGCATTGCTCAAGCTGCACTAAGGCTTGACAAGATGGAAGATTATAAAAAATACCAACTTCGATCAAATGCTTGGCGAAGCTTGTTGGATCCATCCAGAAATTTAATGCGCCCAAGAATGAATGGAGGCTGGCTTACCCCTTTTGATCCGAGAGAAGTCAACAATCACTTCACAGAGGGAAACTCTTGGCAATACAGCTTTTTCGTCCCACAAGATGTTAATGGAATGATAGAGGCAATGGGTGGAAATGACTCATTTGAAGATATGCTTGATGCTTTGTTTTCTGCACCCATTGAGACTACAGGGCGCACGCAGCCCGATATTAGTGGGCTCATTGGTCAATACGCACACGGCAATGAACCAAGTCATCACATGGCATATCTCTATAACTATGTCAAAAAGCCCGAAAAATGCGAGGAACGAGTTCATCAAATCCTTCAAGATTTCTATTCATCAAAACCCGATGGTTTGATCGGAAATGAGGATTGTGGGCAAATGAGTGCATGGTATGTGATGTCAGCCTTAGGGATTTACTCTGTGACACCCGGCCAATCAGAATATGCCCTAGTAAAACCATTTCTAAGTGAATACAAAGTGAATCTGGAGAATGGAACAAGTTTCACCAACACAACCATTTCCGAAGCACTTAAATCAGGATTATTCATATCGCATTTCGCATTAACAAACTCGAAATCAACTAAGCAGATCAATGCACCAAAGATTAGCCTGACCTATATCGAACCTCCAGTAATCAATGCATCAAGTGTATCATTTGACGATAGTTTGGAGATTGACATCACTGTGCGAAAAGACATCGAAGTCCGCTATGTAATAGAGTCAGAAGGAATCGAGCGAAAAGACACTCCATTTTTCATTCATGAAAGTGATATAATTACCGCGCATGCAATGTCAAATACCAATGGCTTAAGTACAGGAAGCAGAAGCGTGAAAGCAAGCTTCTATAAAAATCCACATCCCGATTGGACAGTTAAATTGTTTTCAACTTACAATCCACAATACTCGGCTGGTGGAGATCGTGGTTTGATTGACGGAATTCAAGGTGATGAAAATTGGAGAAAAGGATATTGGCAGGGATTTCAGGACCAAGATTTTGAAGTGGTCATTGACATGACAAACATGCAAACCGTTCATTCCATTGATGCTACATTTCTTCAGGACACTCGCTCGTGGATCATCTTTCCTACGCTAGTTGATTTTTACGGTTCAATCGATGGGGAAACATTTGAAAAAATCGGCTCGATAAAAAACTCTGTTCCTGCAAAAGATTACGATACGCAAACCAAGGCTTTCGGTTTTTCGATCAATACGCCCTTAGATCTTAAAGCAGTGAAAGTCGTAGCCCATAATTTTGGGACGCTTCCCGATTGGCACCAAGGAAAAGGAGGTAAAGCTTTTATCTTTGTTGATGAGATTACCGTGAAATAATGAGATTGTTAATCACATTCTTAGGGCTCTTATTTTTCAGTCCGAGCTATGGACAGGATATTCGAAAGAAAGATATTCGTGGTTCATATAATACCTCAATTGGCGAACCGGGAAGGCCCATTAAAAAGGGCAATACAAGCGAAATAAAAATATCACCAATTACATATTGGAGTACGACATGTATCCTTGGCTTCCTTGGGCGCGCGAAAAGAATAGAAAGAAATTCAGCAAGAGAAATCATGCTGAAAACCATAAGAAAACCATAGGAAAATGGCGTTTGACAGATGATTTAGTAACAATCACCTTTGGTGGAGAAACTCAAGAATATCGATTTGAAAAGCCTGTTTATTTAAATGGAATAGATGGGAAAAGAGGAATACAAAAAGATTAATCATGCAGTCAGTAACACCATTCTTCATTTTTCTATTGCTCCTGGTATCATCTTATGGTCGTATCGAGAAAGAAGCTTTATCTGAAAACAAAGACAAATCATTTTGCGACCATATAAAACGAGATTCCACAATCTGGTTATCCAAAGAAATGGCCCCTTGGTCTGACAGAATGACGACAGAAACTGGAGTTATCGTTTTGGAAGACGGAGCGGGCGCAATGGTTTCGCGTGCATGGCTTTCAGAATATGCTGAGCAATCAATAGATATGCAATACTTCATATTCTCAATTGACAATGTTGGATTAATCGCTTGCGACTATCTTGTAAGAGCTGCAGATAGAGGAGTCAAGGTCAGAATTCTTGTTGATGACATCATAGTAGATGCTGATATAGAAGACATATTGATGTTGGCTTCACATAAAAACATTAGAATAAAAATTTACAACTAGGGTTAACTTGGGTAAGAACATATTTGAAAAGACCGCCAAATTTGTCACCGACTTCAGATCCGCTAACCAGCGCGTACACAATAAAACATTTATTGTGGATGGACAAATTGTTATCACCGGAGGTCGAAACATTGCGGACGAATACCTCTACTACGATCATGAATACAATTTTCGAGATCGTGACGTCCTTTTAATTGGAAAATCTACCAATTCAGTATCGCAGTCCTTTGGTGATTATTGGGAAAGTGAATTAAGTCTTCCTGTTCAGAAATTAGCAAACAATGAAATAGTAGATATAAGCGATCCGAATCGTTTTGACAGATTACATGAATATGCTTGTGACCCTGATAATTTTTCGCCTGATGTAAGGCAGAGACTTGCTGAAATGCCGGACATTTTTCAGCAACTCATTGAAAATGGAGAAGTGCACTGGGTAGATAACGTGACGTTTGTTTCAGATGTTCTCGGAAAAAATGAGGGAACAAATGGACTCGGAGGAGGCGGGAAAACTTCAGAGGCGCCAGGGCAGCTTATAAAAAAATGCCCAAAAGTCAATTGAAATTCAAACGCCCTATTTAATCACAACAGATGAAATCCACAATCTATTTCGCGAGGCAATCAGGCGTGGAGTGAAAATTAGAATCCTGACCAATAGCCTTTCATCTAAAGATAATTTGGAGGCTTTTAGTGCTTATCCATCAACTCGGGACGAATTACTAAAAACAGGTGTTCAGATATTCGAATTTCGTCCTGACGGAGAGCGACCAAAGAAAATAATGGAGGGCGAGTTGCATGGAAAACTGGAAAATCACCCAATTTTTGGACTGCATGCAAAATCAATAATAATAGATGGAAACACAACCATAATTGGGACCTTCAATCTTGACCCAAGAAGTATCAATTTGAACACGGAGTGCATTACCATATTAAAGTCGGTTGATGTCGCAGAGGAGGTTTTAGCCGGGATGGAGGAAGAATTTGCGCCTGAAAATGCTTGGAAAGTTAGCGAAGACTTTAAACCTGATGGAGAAGTTAGCGCTGTCAAACGAGTGAAAACATGGACTCGAAAAATCATTCCAAAAAACATCCTATAACAGACTAAAGTCACAACCTTATCTATTAATTTGTGTTTCCTTTATGTGAAAAAGCAGCACTTACCTCAGAAAACCTGCCCGGTCTGCAGTCTTTCATTTTTTTGGAGAAAGAAGTGGGAAAGGAGCTGGGAATCTTTAGTCTACTGCAGCGAAAGATGTCGCAGACAAAAAAAATCCCATCCAAACTAAGTTATGATGAATGAATCCGTTGGACTAATATTTCCTCATCAGCTCTTTCAATCGCATGCAATTTATCACCAATGCGATCGACTGATACTAATTGAAGAACAGCTGTTCTTCAAAGAATTTGCTTTTCACAAGCAGAAGCTAGCCTTCCATCGATCGAGTATGAGAGCGCATGAAGAGTTTCTCAGTGGAAAAGGAATGCATATAGACTACATCGAGAGCTTTGATCCGCGCTCCGATATAAAACTATTAATTGCCGAAATATCGGAATCAGGCACATCTAACATTCACATTATCAACCCTACTGATAATTGGCTTGAAAAAAAGATTAGCTCTGCTATTAAACTCACCAGTCTTAATCTAATCGAGTATGAGAACCCTCTTTTCATTAACACCAGAAAAGATCTATCCAAATTTTTCAGAGAGGATAAAAAATCATTCTTTCAAACCAGCTTTTATAAGCAAGAACGCAAGCGGCTTGGCTTGCTTTTAGATGAAAACCAAAATCCTTTAGGTGGTAAATGGTCTTTTGATTCAGAGAATAGAAAGAAATTCCCAAAAAATAGAATACCCCCGAGCATTTCATTTCCATCACCCAATAAATACTGGTTGGAAGCACTCGAATATGTTGAATTGAACTTTGCTAATAATCCAGGCCAGCTTCCGAAGAACCCGATTTATCCTATTGACTCTGCACAAGCAATAACTTGGTTTGAAGAATTTTTAGAGAACAGATTCAACGGATTTGGTGACTACGAAGACGCCATCGTTCGTGATGAATTGATTCTGCATCACAGCATGCTGACTCCAATGATGAATGTAGGGTTACTCAGCCCCGAATATGTTATCAATCGGACTATTGATTACATCAAAACGAGCGATGTTCCTCTCAACTCAGCAGAGGGGTTTGTTCGCCAAATCATCGGATGGAGAGAGTTCATTCGGGGAATGTATGAATGCATGGGTAGTTTTTCTAGAACTCGAAATTATTGGGGATTCAAAAGGAAAATTCCGGCTAGCTTTTATGATGGAACAACGGGAATACTACCCATAGATGACACGATTAAAAAAATCCTGAAAACTGGGTATTGTCACCACATAGAACGCTTAATGGTATTAGGCAACTTCATGCTCTTGTGCGAATTTGATCCTGATGAAGTCTATCGTTGGTTTATGGAGCTATTTATAGATTCCTACGACTGGGTCATGGTACCAAATATCTATGGTATGAGCCAATTTGCAGATGGAGGAAGTTTCGCTACAAAACCATACATCAGCGGTTCCAATTATTTACTAAAAATGAGCAACTACCCCAAGGGAGATTGGCAAGCAACCTGGGATGGACTGTTTTGGCGATTTATGAATGAGCATCGTTCTTTTTTCCTCAAGAATCCTAGGCTCTCCATGTTGGTCAGAAGCTTTGATAAAATGGATAAAAACAAACAAATGTCCCACCTTGAAGCAGCAAACCAATTTATCCAAAACCTCGATAAATGACTTTGTAACATTACTTGCACAATGTGTAATTATTTGAACTCATCTTTGCCGTTCAAGAAATCACATTCATAAATGAAGTATCTCTTAAAAAATAAACTTAGCGTCCTAGGAATTATGGCTGGCGCATCATTAGGCTACATCTATTTCCATTATGTGGGATGCGCTTCAGGAAGTTGCGCAATTACTTCCGACCCATTGAACAGTGCACTATATGGTGCTTTGATGGGTGGGTTATTTTTGAGCTCATTCAAAAAAGAGGAATTCAAAACAAAGTCATGAAAGAAAGGATATTAACAGGCTGGAGCTTAACTCGTTGGACGTACTTTGGTTTAGGTAGTGTAATGCTTGTTCATGCCATTTATTCGGCCGAATGGTTCGGATTTCTTTTTGGAGGTTACGTTGCTTCCATGGGACTTTTCGCCTTTGGATGTGCTTCTGGAGTCTGCGCAAACCCGAATTTAGCACCCGAGAAAAAAGCCTAATCCTCATAATCTTACTGCTACAATAATTTCCTTAATTATCATTGTTGATTCAATGAATCAACAATCAAACTTAGACGGAAAAACGAATTATAAATCGGCCTTTGTTCTGGTTGTCATGCTGTTTTTCATGTGGGGTTTTATCACCGTTCTAGTCGATTCATTGATTCCGAGGTTAAAGGAAATATTTGACCTCAACTATTCTCAAGCTGGTTTGGTGCAATTCGCATTTTTCATGGCCTACGGTCTATTATCCATACCAGCGGGTTTCATTTTAGCGAGAATTGGATATAAAAAGGGAATACTGCTCGGACTGACAACCATGGGGGTGGGATGCCTGCTCTTTTGGCCCGCTGCAAGCTCTCGAACTTTTGAGGTTTTCCTAGTGGGATACTTCGTATTAGCGGGTGGTATGACGATACTACAAGTAGCAGCAAATCCTTATGTCTCCGTCCTAGGCGAACCAAAAGGAGCTTCAAGTAGATTGAATCTATCTCAGGCATTTAACTCAGTCGGAACGACCATAGCTCCGATGGTAGGTGCCATGTTCATTCTGAGTGACAACATTCTCACGGGAGATGAAATTAGGACGTTAGGCGAAGTTGAAAGGCTATCCTATTTCAGCGCTGAGGCCTCTGCAGTACAAAGTCCTTTTATCATACTGGCCATAGCACTTCTTGCTCTAGCAGCACTGGTCGCTTTGGCCAAACTTCCCCAAGTTTTGAAAACTAAAAATAGTGGCAGCTATGCCTCAGCACTCAAAAACTCGAAATTGACAAAAGGGGCGTTAGGCATATTTGTATATGTTGGTGCTGAGGTCGCAATCGGAAGTTACCTAGTCAACTATTTCCTGGATATGAATCTAGCCGAGACCATCTTATCGAGTAAATTTCTATTCTCCATATCTGCCTCTGTGCTTAATACTTCCGACTTGAACTCCATTGATCCAAAAGGAATAGTTGGCGCATTTGTAATGTTCTATTGGGGCGGTGCAATGGTTGGGCGTTTCATTGGCGCCTATCTCACTAATATCATGTCTCCTGCAAAAGTGCTTGGAGGATTTGCAGCGGGAGCCGTAATGATGATTATCGCTTCTATGACCACCAGTGGGGTTGTCGCTATGGTCTCAATTTTGGCCGTAGGCTTATTCAACTCTATTATGTTCCCGACCATATTCACAATTGCCATTGAAGACCTTGGTGACCTTAAACCTCAAGGCTCGGGAATACTCTGCACGGCAATCGTAGGTGGAGCTTTTATTCCTCCACTTTATGGATACCTCAGCGATTTGGCAGGATTCAAACTTGCTTTAATTCTCCTAATGATTTGCTATGGATATATTTTATTCTACGCCTTGCGAGGACATCAAAGTACTATTGTCAAATAGGGTTTGGAGCCGAGAATTGATAGCTCCCTGATCCAACGTGAATCATAACCTCCCCATCTAACCTTACTACTTCTATAACACCTTGTGATTTTGAGATCGGCATATTATTCTCAGACAACGATTCTAAATCGTCTGCTTTAATTACCACCCAAGCCGATGTGTTAGCCGGAATTACAACACCTAGTTTGAATTGATCTTTCTTCATTTCCCAATGACTAGAAATGAGTCCATAAGCACTGTTATAATCTGCCTTGGCGAAGGTGAGTCCACCACCAGGTCTTGGGTAGATCAATATTTTTTTGAATCCAGGTTCTTCTGCACAAATACCAGCAATTGTAGAATAAAACCACTCACCAACTGAACCATATGCATAGTGATTAAGCGAATTTGTGCTGTCCTCATGAAACCCTTGAAAACTCGAATAGCTATCCCACCGTTCCCAAATAGAGGTCGCTCCATTATTGATTTGATGTCCCCAAGATGGATACCGCTCGTTCAACAATAGCTGATACGCCAAATCCAATCTATTATAATCAGTTAGGGTAGGCAATAGCAATTGTGTTCCAAGAATTCCTGTGGTCAAACTTGTGTCAGTCTTGTAAATGGCCTGAACTAAATTTTCAAATACATCTAGTTCTAACTCCTTCGGGATTAAAGAAAATGAAAGAGCAAGCAAGTAAGCCGTTTGTGTTTCACTCATCACCTTAGCACTATCCAACAAAAAAGAATCTGAAAAGGTTTCTTTAATATTTCCGCTTAGCCTAGAATACTTGGTCGAATCTTTTTTTGATTTTAAGATAACCGCCATCTCTGTCATGAGATCGGCACACCTCTTATAATAGACGGTAGAAATAATCTTAATAGGTGTTTCGCTCTCCACGTTTTGCCAATCACCATAACTACCTAGCGTACCAATGAAGTTTGGATTGCGACCTTCCAAATGATCCATCCATCGAATCATATTAGGATAGTAATTGCGAATCATCTGTGTATCTTGATACATTTCGAAAAAATTCCAAGGACAAATCACACCACCGTCTCCCCAGCCTGCCGCCACTCGATTATATACGCGCGGTGCAGTACTTGAAAAGCGCCCGTTATCGAATTGTGCATCAGCCACATCAACCATCCATTTAGTGAAAAATGGCGCAATATTCATGTTGTACCCTGCAGTACGCATAAAGACTTGTGCATCTCCTGTCCAACCCATACGCTCGTCCCGCTGCGGGCAGTCAGTTGGTACATCAAAATAATTTGAACGCTGACTCCAAACAATGTTACTATTGAGTTTATTAATCAATGAATTAGAGCAAGAAAAACTCCCAGTTGATTCCAAATTTGAATGAACCACAATTCCTGTTATATCCTCCGTGGTCAACTCTCCTGGATAGCCTGAAATTTCTACATATTGAAACCCATGATAGGTAAATTTCGGCTCCCAAACTTCGCTACTATCACTACCAATCACATAAGTATCAATTGCCCGAGCAGATCTTAGGTTTCTTGTATAAAGTGTCGAATCGTTTTCTAATTTCTCTGCAAATTTCAAGGTAATGGAGTCACCCTTATTGCCTTGAACTTTTAGTCGAACCCATCCTGCAAAGTTTTGATTAAAATTCACAATGTAATTTCCGTTTGGCAATTGAATGACTTCCCTTGCCTCGAGCTCATCCATTTTCTGCACGCCAACGCTTGGATAAGCCTCCAAAATAGCCTTAGTCGTATCCGAAACAATAACAGAACTCCAACTTCCATCATTAAATCCATTTTCTGCCCAATCCTCCATTTCAAGCCTTGCGTCATATGTTTCACCGGCTTGCATATCGGACTCGATTATCGGCCCTGTTGATGCTTTCCATTTTGAATTCGTTGAAATAACTTTTGAACTTCCATCCTCATAACGCACATGAACCTGAGCTCGAATGCGCGTTTTGTCTCCATAATAATCTTGGCCCCGATCAGCGATATTTCCAGCATACCAGCCATCGGCTAATATTACTGCAATCGTGTTTGAGCCTTGTTTCAATAATTCAGCGACATCGTAAGTATTATAGTAGATGCGTTTTGAATAATCCGTCCAACCAGGAGTAAAGTAGTCATCTCCCACTCTTTCTCCATTTATTAGGAGCTCATAAACCCCGAGGGCGGTAATAAATGTGTGAGCCTCCGATACCGATTTATCCAATTCAAATTCATAACGTAAAAAAGAACAGGGATTGGGTTTGTAATCCGGCTTTTTTTGCACTCCATTACCCCAAGGTTTAATCTCAATGGAAGAATCTTGTTTTGCCAGATCATGCCCAATCCAATCTGCCTGCCAATCGTTAGAATTAAGTAATCCTGTGTACCATGTTGCAGGCTCACTCCAATCTGAGACAATCGAATCGCTATCCCAAATCCTCACCTTCCAATAGTACATTTTGGCCGAATTGAGATCTAACCCTTTGTACTCAATATTTACAGAATTATTAGTTTGGATTTTCCCAGAATCCCAAACACTACCGTTATCCGCATCTAATAGCTCAGCACTACTCGCTACCAATATTTGATAACCGGTTTGAGATTGATTACGCTCATTGGACTCCATATTCCAACTGAAGCGAGGCTTTAATACATCTATCCCAATAGGATTTTCAAGGTATTCACAACGCAACTTTTGAAGCATCACTTCAGATTTTGGATCTGAGCAGCCAGCCAATATTATAACAAGTGACAAGATGTATAAGCATATGATCTGTTGCAACTTCACTCTGACAAAATCTTATAAACCAGCGTTTTTTGAAAATGGTATTTATGCTGCGTTTTCCTACCAAAAGCTATGGCATCAAGATGAACAACCCACGAATCATCATTCCGTTTTTCACCTTTAATAGAGCCGTCCACAACAATGGAAATGCCCTCATCTTGACACAGGCAGAACTGTACATAAACCGCCCCACACTCATTCAAATTATCCCCGCTATAGTCAAATGACTCTGCATTTGCTGGGACTTGAAATGAAAACTTAGTATCAGCAATTGATCCATTTCCGATATCACCTGCATTGTTTGATGAATATTCAAATACTAGGTTACTCCCTTCTACCAATTCATATGTTTTGTGTCTACGACCGTTATGTACAAATTCACTATTCGAATGGATCAAAAACTCTTCGACCAATGTATGAGCTTGCGCGCGAAGAAAAGATGGTAAAACAGCAGCTACCATGAAGACGAGTATTTTTATCATTGATTCTCCTTTACACTGCTTTTGTTAATGCCTTGATAATCAATTGGATTTACGCAAAATCCATCATCATCAACTTTACCTATGGATACATTCTTAGTAAGATTCCCAGAAATTAAGACCCCAATTGAAGTACCCTTTTCAAATCGAACATTGTCCAATGTTGACTGTGTAACATTGACAAGGTGTATGGCTGGAACATCAGAATCTATAAGTCCTTGTCTAGTTAAAGTATTGCTCAGTTTTAGTTCGTTGATTTCATCCAAATAAATAGCACTTTTCCATTTAGACTCAGTCTGCTCTATTTGCCAAGAGACATTTATATTATTTAGTGTTAATCCATTTAGAGCACGGGCGTAAAATGCATGATCGGCTCGCTTATCTACATAATCTTCTGCTTGCATGTGTAGCTGAATGTTATTGAATTTAATATCATGAATTCGCACACC
>CALKOP010000161.1 GCA_938091155.1 uncultured Flavobacteriales bacterium
GACACTTCTCGATATAGACAGTCTTCAACTAAAGCATAAACAAATGGTGAATGAGTACCGTGCCGTGTCTTTGATTGTAGATAATGGCGAATGAAGTGGACGAACTTTTTCACAGATGCCAAAGAAACGCTGCTAAGTTTAAAAACGAACAATTACTGGTCTGAAATAACCAGATATTCCTTATCTCACTTTTTTACCTTATACATAACATCAAGAATATCATCATTACTTACTCCAAGCAGAGCACTGAGAGATTCAACCATATCCTGACGTTGACCTTGCTCAAAGTTTAGGCTGTTGGCTGTCAATGTTGGATAAACTCGTTTTAATCTTCCGATTTGCACATACCAACTACCAGCATTTTTTGGAACTTCTCTTTTAGAATAATTCATGTTTTTGGGGTTACTCCAGCCTCAATATTGACTTTGGAGTGCCCCTTAAGGTAGGTTTAATATATATGGTATTACCGTTTATTATTAGCAAATAATTGAACCTCCGTAATTATCTCGCATATTCGCTTACCTTTGCACTTCATTCTTAGCAGACTTTTTGTCTCGGCCGTTCCATTCTAATTACTTCGGAACATCACCAAAACTTTCTGAATCGGCTAAGCTTTACAAGCCAATTTCATATCTCAAACTACATTCCATCACGCACTCAATTAATTTCTAGCTCAAAACGAGTCTAGGTTATCCAAATTGTCAATTTACTGACAAGTACAAGGGTCTGCCATTCCTCGAGACTAATGTGCGTAGGAAGATCATTTATAAATACATGAATAATATCACAAAAGAAAAACGACAACGTACTAGCGGCAACACAGCCAATAGACCAAAGCAAGCCTTCAATAGAAGAAGCCCAAGAAAAAAGATGGTTTCGTCAATAAGACCAGACCAATTAATCAAAGAAGCCACTGTAACAGAGGTTGTAGAATATAAGAGCGAAAGAACCTTCGACTCACTGCCTATTAGCGAAGAGTTAAAGAAATGCCTAAAAGCTAAGGGTTACGTTCGCCCAAGTGAAATCCAAGATAAGTCAATCGAATCCTTAATGGATAAGCGTGACATATTAGGTATCGCAGAAACAGGAACGGGTAAGACTGCGGCATTTTTAATCCCCATCATTGAGGATATGCTCGTTCACCGAAGAAAATCCACCGCATTGGTATTATTACCAACGCGAGAATTAGCCATGCAGGTTGAAGATGAATTCAAAAGTATGACCAAAGGAATGGGGCTTCACAGCGCCAGCTACATTGGAGGTACAAACATCAATACAGATTTAAAGATCGCAAGACGCGATAGTCACATTGTTATTGCAACTCCAGGCCGTTTACTTGACCTTGTTCAGCGCGGAGCAATCCAGTTGGCTCGTTTCAATACTTTGGTTTTAGATGAGTTTGACCGCATGCTAGACATGGGTTTTGTCAAGGATATGAAGCAAATTATTGGTGGAATGCGAAACCGTAAACACACCATGCTCTTTAGCGCTACATTGGATAAAAAACAACAATCGTTGATTAACGAGATCTTGAACAATCACGTAACGGTTAAGGTTAGCTCGGGTGAAAAGACGAACGATCATATAAATCAAGATGTTGTTCATATTGCAGAGGGTGAAGACAAATTTGCAGTTCTGAAAAACCTCATATCTCAAGAAAGCTTTCAAAAGGTCTTGGTATTTGAGGAAACCAAACATCAGGTGAAAAAACTATGTGCTAAATTGAATGCATCGGGCATTAAGTCGGATGATATTCACGGAAACAAAAGCCAGAATGCGCGTCAAAACGCACTGAATGCTTTTAAGAGTGGTCATGTGAAAGTATTGGTTGCAACTGACGTTGCATCTCGAGGTATTGATGTCAATGACATCACACATGTGATCAACTATCAATTACCAATGACATTTGATAGCTACATACATCGAATTGGCCGCACAGGACGTGCTGGTAAGACGGGTATTGCACTAACATTTATAAACTAAACATAGGGCGAGAAGCATTGAGTCGCTGTTTCAACCCCTTTTTAATTTAATAGGCTCAAAAATCACTTAATTACTAGAGAATGAAATTATTTATTGCAAAACTGGATTATGGCGTAGACAGCGATTCCCTTCAAACTGTATTTGAAGAATACGGAAATGTTAGCTCATGTAACGTTGTAATGGACCGCGAAACGGGTCGATCTAAAGGATTCGGTTTCGTTGAAATGGAAAATGATGAAGAAGCTATGAACGCTATGAACGAGTTGGACGGAAGTTCAATCCGTGGACGTGAAATCGTAGTGAAGCAAGCAGAAGAGAAGCCACGAGATAAGAAGTGGTAATACTATAAACACCGAGAATGAAAAGCCCTATCGAAATTCGATGGGGCTTTTTTTATTGCTTAAAAAATGGATACAGCTTCTTTCCTTTCGCAAATCTTGCGGATATAAAATACGGACCAGCTGGCAAGTCAGAGACATCTATCTCTCCCGATTTTACTACTAACTCTTTTCTAAGAACCTTGCCATTCACATCTACTAATTGCAGCTCACTCAGCGGTGATAAAACATCTATTTGCAATCGATCCGATACAGGGTTTGGATAAATTTGAATCATCTCATCCTTTTCTTCTTGGATACCTTCAGCGTCATCAATTTGAACATTCACTATCTGTTCAGCCATCACAATGCCTGTGTTTAGGTCAAAATACTCGATTGTGATTTGGTCTGTAAAAATCATGTCCGGATCTGCAATAACCCCAAAACGCTCTCCGGGATACACCTCTACTGTATCCGCTACCTCCTGCATAGGTAATGGCCGACCATCTGAGTCAATCACCTTTGTATTCAAACC
>CALKOP010000162.1 GCA_938091155.1 uncultured Flavobacteriales bacterium
CAGAAACACTGTCTATAAATTTAATCAATTCATCAATACTAATCAATTGTTTATCAATGTCTTGTGATAAAAAAAAAGCAATTTCTGCCTCAGCTTTTGGTTGCATTAATTCTGACATAGGAACTTCACCATCTTCATTAACTAGCATTGACTTTGTCAACACACCAAAGTCGGGTTGGTTAACACCTAGCTGCTTTTGAACCGTGAAGGAAGTTAACCCAACTTTGTAACCAATGATCCGCTCACCATCTGCTAGTTTTCGATCTGTATTAATTTGTTGAATCTTATATGCTGCGTCAATATCGCTTTCACCAATTAATTCTCGTATTGGATTGCAAGTTTCTTTTGAAAGGATAGAATCCCAAATTCTATCCGCTGCAGTTCGCTGTTTGGCTTTATCGCTCATTGTGCAAATGAGATAAAAAACACGCTTACCAACAAACCATGTGGATTAAAAATTCTATCCTTTCTTTCCGAAAACTGCATAACAGAATTACCTGATATCATCAAAGTATTTCTGTTACAATTCCAAGGCTATACTGTGAAATGTCCCTTATTTTTCATCATCATACTTTCAAAACACTTTCATAAAGATCTTCACACATTTGTCAAACAAACTCTCAAATCGAGCTTTTTTTTTTAATTCAACTTATTGGTTTTCAGAGAACAAATGGATTCAGATTAAGGTTCTTATCTTGTTTAACCGTTGATTTATTTCACACATTGAAAAGATAGTAACAAATATTTAATATGTAATTCGCTAGTATACTATACACACCCCGAATGCCCATTATAGACGAACTTAAACTGGACAAATAACAAGTGATTTATTTGTTTCTCATAAACGTTTTACTTTTAAGCGTGACTTATGAAAAGTGTAATTCTTACAATTCTCGCTATCATACTTGTAACATGCGGTTTCAGCCAGAATATTAACTCAATCTCGATATTACCTGCAAACCCCGAGAATACAGACTTTATTAAGGTAGTTGTGAATTCCTCTATGAATACAACAGATTGTTGGATTTCGACTTCTTCAGTAACAAGTACAGGGAACAACCATTCTATTATTGGAGCTCACTGCTCTGGGCTTGCACAGCAGGTTTGCACTAAATCAGACACCTATAATCTTGGTGTTTTATCAGCAGGCACACATGATGTTAGTTATGATCTTTTTTATGGGAATTTGAGTAGTGGTCAAACTCAATGTTCATCTTTCATTTTTGGTGATTCATTGAGTATGTCATTTGACGTGAGTAACGCAAGTGGTGGGTTACCCATTGAAATCCATCCTCAAGGGTCACATGATATTTGCAAAGGAGACTCGTTTTATATCCATGTTGATGCTTTTGGGCAATCTACATACAAGTGGTTGCTGAACGGTACTGAAATATATTCTGGAACGAACCATTTCATATGGGCGAAGGACTCGGGTGCTTACCAGGTGAAAGCCTTCGCTAATGGAGATAGTGGAACATCAGCGGCTGTATTAATTAATGTTCAAAGTGCACCTACTGATATTTTAGCCCAAACCGACTATACTCTCACAACTGATTACTTATCATCGAGCTATCAATGGCACAAGATTGGCGTTGGTCCTATAATTGGGGCTGATAGCCATCAAATTGAAATAACGCAGAATGGAGAATATTTTATAGAATTATTGAGCAATGCGGGATGTGTGGGATATTCTGACACTTTATATGTGGAGTTAATTGATGCCTTCGTTGAACCATCAGACTCATCTGTCGGCTGCTCAAATGATTCAATTTTATTAACCGCATTTCCAAGTGGGGCGGAATACTCGTATCAATGGTTTAGAGATGGTTTCGCCTTATCAGGAGCCATACAATCAACGCTGATTCCTTTCCTATCTGGACAGTATAAAGTTAGTGTGTCAATTTCTCAATCTATTGACACTTCTCAATTACATTACGCTATATTACATCCAAGCCCTACTCCAACAATTAGTTATGATGGCGCCAACCTCTTTTCGTCTAAGGCATTTGCGTATCAATGGTTTCTCTCAGTTTCTGGTAAAATAAATGGTGCAAACTATTCAATACACACCCCAACATCAACAGGGCTTTATTACGTTGAAGTTGTAGACTCAAATGGTTGTTTAGGAAAGTCTGCAGGCTATGCCATAGTAGCAGTGGGCATTGAAGATTCGAATCCATTTGGTTTATCAATTATTCAGCAAAATGGTTGGCTTCATATCTCCCATGTAGTTTCCAAGAGCATTCCATTTAGAATTATAGACATAACCGGGCAGCAGGTATACTTGGGAAACTTGTCTTCATTTAATACGACAATTGAAGTAGGTCAATGGACTGCAGGAGTATATATTATTCAAACCTTAGATAACACGCTGTTAAATAGAAAAGTAATTATTCATTAATTTTCTTAGTAATCTCCTTTGGCAAGGCATCCTTATGCACGAGAATACCTATAGTCTTCATTCTAAAGTAAGCCTCAGACATGTACAAATACCCCTTAAAGTGTCCTCTTTCTCCCCACGAATTCTTAATGATGTAGTACTTGACTCCATTTTCATCCTGTGCAATTCCCACTAAATGCATGAGATGGTCATCGGTAGTGGATAGGTTCTCAAAATTCGTCTGTCTTATAGCGGAGTTCACAACATTTTCTTCACCTGGAATTACATAAAGACTATCACGTTTTGGATCCTTGGGTAAAATCGCAAGTCCTTCCTTCATTTTAAACGTCTTTTCGCTCACATCACCATCCCAAGCCAACGAGTATCCTTTTTCAATAGCGTTATCAACCGTGGCAACCAGCTCATCCAGCGTAATATTTACAAAGGATCCATTAGAATAGTTATCCGGAATCTCTAAGATAAAATCGCTGTAATACGGATGATGTATAAATGAAGTCAATGACACGTACTCATTTGCCTTAATTCCTAATGAATTGGCGAATGACTCTGGTGTGTATGATTTCCCTTTGTATTCAAATTTCTCAGGCACTTTACCGAGATATGCATCTAGAACACCGTCGAACGCAACGGACCAACGATCACTAAGTTTTCTCCCCTTACTTACACCATCCAAATACCCCTTTAAACCAGACTCAAGTTCTGAGTGATTGTGTGTAGTATCCGAATTAATCAAACCACTATATAATGACTCAGGCATGGCGCCATGCATTTCATAGGCCCGAATCAGGTCATGCGCAAGCGCACCTTGACTAAAGTTCGCCTCCCCTTGACGCAGCATATAGTTACGTGCCTTATCCTTATATATACTTCGAACCACAAACATTTCGCTCAAATCATAGCTTCCCTTTCCTTGTCGCAGCAATTCAGATTCGATGAATGAAGCTGTGGAAAAGCTCCAGCAAGTTCCTGTTATATCTTGACTTTTAACCTCGGTGGTTTCAATGCGTTTCTCATTAAAGAACTCGTATTGAGAATACGCTTCATTGCACAGTACAAATGTGGAAATCACAATAATTACTTGGCTAACCCTGTTCATTTCAATTATTTTTCTTCGTTATAGAATACTTTATAAAACTTCATTCCTCGTTCTTCATCAAAACCACTTTCAATCAACTCGCGACTACCATGTACGTAGATGTGAAAATTCCTATCCAGTTTAAGGATACTCTTGAACATCTTCTTTCCTTGTTTTACTGCATTTTTTGATGTTTGAAAAGTGTCTTCTATTTCAATGGATTTATTTTGAGTGTACTCACTCTTATATTCATGGAATGAGTCAACTAAATCTGGTTGTTCCAACACATTATTTGCAAACTCATGCTGATCAATCTCCTCATTTTCCGATAAATATCCAGAAGTTCGATTTAATAATTCAATCTGCATTGTGCGGTCAACCTCAAATTCTTCTGGCATTTTTTCTATAACAAAAGACTTACACATGCTCATGTAATTTTTTGTCATTTCGAAGTCATTGTTGACTGGTTTTGCACCTAAAAAATCATCTTTCCAATAAGCTGCCTCATCATTCTTATTGAATCTATCATGGATAAGTAACCTATAGCCAACGGCTTCATTCGATTTGAAAACAACCACACCTTTATCAAGTTTTTCAACATCTATTCCTTGCTCAATAGTAAACTTAAAACTCTCGGAATTTGGCTCAACACTCATGAAATTGGACTTTTGTTCTGACTTAAAAATCCCAATTGATTGTATCACTTCTCCGTCCATTAAAACGTCTTCAAATTCAACAACATAGAGTTCCCCGCCTTTTATCCGGGGATGAAGAGAATTCTCATATAAATGTTTTGCAATGTTCTTTGAACTATCAATAAAATTAACCGCTGTCAAAAACATATCATGCATACAACCATACATTTCATTCATCTCAAGCTTTGTATGATGTGTAAATGAATGATAATCATCCTTTTTAAAAGGACTTAAAAAAAACTTAGTCAACACTCGGTCTTCACTCTCTTCGAGCGTTCTTACATGATTTTCACCTAACACTAGAGATTCATCAGCACCTTTGTTCCCCACAAGATGAATGACCATTTTTTTAATTCTAGCAGCCTGAAAATCGTGCATAATCCATAATATTTCGTGCGAAGATGTTTAAACTAAAGTTTCTAACAATACGCTGATTTTAGATCTTTTAAAAGGTATTATACCTAATGCGAGTAGGGTATTTGCTCTCGTCTGCATTTGACCTTCTCCCTTCAACAGATCCAAGGCTTTATTGAGTTTTTCCTTCGCCTTGTTTAGCTGACCGGCAAAACGATAAACCCCAGCCATATTGATCAGGGCATTAACCTGAAGATTAGTATCATTTAATGAAACAGCGTATTTCCATGATTCTTGAAAGGATTGTAAGGAAGGCCCCAAGTCACCCTGCATCGCGCTGCTAATTCCATCAAAACTGTGTGCTATGGATACGTTGTAATTGTCCGCATCGTTAGTGGCCAATGATGCTAACAAACCAGCTATCGAATCCAATTTATGCTGATTCTGACCCACAAATTGATTACCTAAATCAACCAATTCTTCCTTGCTAACCTTGCTGCATAAGCTTCCATTCAGAAGAATTATGATGAGAAGCCCCATGATTCCAGTGTATATTTTATTGTAAACACTCATTTGAAGTCGCAATTTATGCTTTTCAACAAGAGAATTTCACCAATCCACATACAACTATTGGCATTTCAGAAAATTGTTAAAAGCGGATAAACAACCCCATCTATGTCAACTAAAGGTCGTTTTACATTCGCCTTCAAATAATAACAAATTACATTATTATGAAAAATTTAGCTATCCTATTCTCTTGCTTTGTACTAATCTCTTGCTCAAAAGATTCTAACTTAGTCAATTCAGATTTAAATCAACAAAACGAGGTCCAACTTATTATCACAAATGCGTTTAAAGTTGGTGAGGTTAATGGAGCCGGAAGCACCAATATTACATATGACGTTATCGAGCTTTCTGAATTAACTTCTTGTGCGGTCAGTGAAAATTCTACAAAAGCATTAATTATTACTAATGAAACGCCAGGTTATTATCTCAGCGGACTTGGTGCAAGCAAGGGTCCTACTCACAGCTTAAGGTAGAATTAACCCTTGATGCTAGCGATTTATATTGGGAGGATGGTGCACTTATTGCTATGTGCCAAACGTCCTATGTAACACCTTGCAACGTTAATATCATCGCATCCGAATATTTTATTTGCGAAAACCCAACTTCAAATATTTGTAACGATTATGAAATTGGCGGTGGTTCTAATGATGCTTACCCAAGCTGTGGTGATCTAGACTGGCCATGGGCAACAACCTATAAAGACAAGAAATAAGATAGCTCGCCCCCTAGCTTATCTTTCTCATTCTCATAGAGGAGGGAGTTACCTCTAGGTATTCGTCCTCCCTTATGTATTCCATAGATTCTTCTAGTGAAAACTTAACTTTAGGAGCAACATTAGCCGACTTATCTGTACCAGATGATCGGACATTGGTTAATTGCTTCCCTTTAATTAGGTTCACCTCTAGATCATTCTCTCTGGTGTTCTCGCCCACAACCTGACCTTTATATACCTGTTCAGCTGGATCTACAAAGAAACGACCTCGGTCTTGAAGACGATCAACAGCAAATGTGGTGACTTGACCTGCTTCACTGCTTATGAGTGCGCCTTTCTCAACTTTATTCATTTCGCCCTTGTGTGGTCTATATGCTTCAAATCGATGCGTCATAACCCCCTCTCCTGATGTAGAAGTAAGAATCTTATTTCTCAAACCAATTAACCCCCTTGATGGGATTTCAAATTCTAGGTGCTGAATATCCCCCTTAGTTTCCATAATCTGCAGGTCACCTTTACGCTGCGTAACAAGCTCTATTGCTTTGCCACTATATTCTTCTGGAACATCAATTACTAAGTGCTCGTATGGCTCATGTTTTTTGCCATCAATCTCTTTTTCTATCACACGTGGTTTACCCACTTGTAACTCGTATCCTTCTCTACGCATGGTTTCAATAAGAATACTAAGGTGTAGAATACCACGCCCAAATACATTGAATTTATCCTCAGTGTCTGTTTCCTCAACCTTTAACGCTAGATTCTTTTCAGTCTCTTTGAACAATCTATCTCTTAGGTGTCGCGATGTAACGAACTTACCTTCCTTTCCAAAGAATGGCGAATTATTTATGGTGAACAACATACTCATTGTTGGTTCATCAACCTTTATTCTTGGTAATGCCTCGAGATTGTTTAATGAAGTCAGAGTGTCACCAATCTCGAAATTCTCTAATCCAACAATTGCACAAAGGTCACCAGCACGAACGGCATCAACTTGTTTACGACCCAATCCTTCAAACACATAGAGTTCCTTAACTCTATTCTTTTTTTGTACGTCATCACGCTTCATCAGCATGAAATCCTGACCTGATTTTATCTCTCCACGATACACCTTGCCAATGGCAATACGCCCTTTAAAGCTGCTGAAATCGAGCGAAGTAATCTGCATTTGAGCATCACCCTCTTTATATTCTGCCTCAGGTATTACTTCAATAATCGTGTCCAATAACGGACTAATATCATCTGTTTGATCCTTCCAATCATGACTCATCCAACCATGCTTGCTTGAGCCATATAGCGTTCGAAAATCAAGCTGATCTTCGCTAGCGTCAAGGTTAAACATAAGATCAAAAACTTGCTCATGTACTTCATCAGGTCGACAGTTCTCTTTATCCACCTTATTTACAACTACTATTGGTTTCAGGTCTAACTCTATAGCCTTGCCCAATACAAATCGAGTTTGAGGCATTGCGCCTTCAAATGCATCCACTAACAATATCACACCGTCAGCCATTTTAAGCACACGCTCTACCTCACCACCGAAATCAGCGTGACCAGGAGTGTCGATTATATTAATCTTAACTCCTTTATATTCTATTGCTACGTTCTTCGATAAAATCGTAATTCCTCTTTCACGCTCAAGCTCGTTGCTATCAAGAATCAGTTCACCCATGTCCTTCCGATCATCGGTGACTTGCGCGTAATGAATAATTTTATCTACTAAGGTTGTTTTACCATGATCAAC
>CALKOP010000163.1 GCA_938091155.1 uncultured Flavobacteriales bacterium
TCTGAAAAAAATGGGAATAAGAACATTACGGATAATGCCATTTCAAGCTTGTTCTTGTGAAATAAATGGAGTGCTGCTAGGGCAATAAGCGGTTGGCCAGAAATACTTAGAAGTGCAGCTGTTCGAAATGGTAATAGTGCAAAACATAAACTCAGGCCAATTCTTACGGTTAGCGGGGTTCTTCGAAAAGTGTAATTGAGAAAAAGTAGGGCACTTAGAAACCCAAAAAGATGAACAAAAACAGCGTTGATATTATATGCTACCAGTGGGGTAAAGAAGTGATATAATAAGGTGATATAAGTAAACTCACTTCGATATACACCACTAGGTAAAGTATTTAGAATTCCCTCAATTTCAAGGTTCGCAATTGAAAAAACGTTTGGACTCTTCGCCAAAACTGTGTTCCAAACTACATTGGAATCTAAATTATCGTGGATTAGGAAAACAGATTGGTCGGGATTAATAAAATGTGGCGCTAGGTATATCAATAGAATAATGAAAGCTCCTAAATGGAGAATCCATTTTTTTCCAAACGCTAACAGCTTTATGTAAATTTCGGTCAAACCCATGCTGACAAATGTGAAAATTATCAATGCGACCTAATACGGAATAATTGATCCTTTCACCAAGCGCAAGGGATGCATGAATGCAATCTTAGATGCGATAGTGAAATTAATTTCAATTCAGTCTAATGAAACGAATAAAGAGATTATAATGTGGTATGCAATGAAATTAACTAAAATGTTAAAGTAGTTTTGAAGGTTTATGAATGAGTTATGGCAATTGTTTATTCGGTAGTGATACCTGTTTATAAAAGTGAGCTAATTATTGAGAAAACAATTTCTCGGATAATTGGCTTTTCTGAACTTAAAGGGTTCAAAATAGAGCTTGTTTTGGTGAATGACGGAAGCCCGGATAAGAGTTGGAGTATAATTGAAACTGCGGCCCAAAATGACTCTAGAATCAAAGCGATTAACCTGCTTAAAAATTATGGACAACATACTGCAGTTTATTGCGGAATTAAGGAAAGTATGGGTGATTTTATTATCACTATGGACGATGATTTACAAAATCCCCCTGAAGAGCTCCATCATTTAATAGAAAAGATACATGAAGGCTATGATCTGGTTTTTGCCGAGTTCAACCAAAAAATGCATGCTGGATTTCGAAAATTAGGAACGCGATTAGTATCATACTTAAACAACAAGATTTTTGGAAAGCCGAAGGATTTAAAACTCACTAATTTTAGAATTTTCACACGAGCCACTGCAAATAGACTTATTGCTTACAAAACTAACTATCCGTATATACCGGGTCTTTTATTGATGAGTGCTTCGAAAATGGCGAATGTGAAAACGGAACACCATGCTAGGGAAATCGGATCTTCTAATTACACGCTAATGCGTATTCTCAAATTGATGGCTAGGCTCTTATTTAACTATTCATCATACCCTTTGAAAATGGTGAGTGGGGCAGGTATATTCATAAGCGTAATGAGCTTTTTCGCTGGCTTGTTCTTCATTGCTAAGTCAGTATTTCTTGGAGTTGATGTTGAAGGCTGGACCACGATAGTTGCACTATTGTCTTTTCTATGTGGGTTTATTCTTATCATGTTGGGAATCATGGGCGAATATTTGGCTCGAATAATGAATCAATTGGCCTCTAGCGAGCCGTATCAAATTCGCGAAATTGTTGGATAACTATCAGCACGTTTTCGTCATCGGAGCGCAGCGCTCTGGTTCAACTATGTTATATGGCTTGTTGGATCAACATCCAGAGATATACATGGCTAAACCTGTTAGGCCGGAGCCAAAATATTTCATTTCAAACACCACGGGTAATTATCAGCATTATTTAGACACTGTTTTTGGTAATAGACCAATGGCTGGTTTCTTAGGGGAAAAGAGCACTAGTTACTATGAAATGCCTATAGTAGCGAAACGCATTAAAAATTGTATTCCTAAGGCTAAGTTTATTTTTATAATGCGAAACCCAGTGCAAAGGGCACTGTCAAATTATCGATTTAGTAAACAAAATGGATTTGAAAGCCGCAGCCTAAATGAAGTTTTTATACAAGAATTGGATGTACCGAAAAATGGAAATATTTCAACTTCGGTTGACCCATTCGATTATTTGGGACGTGGTGAGTATATGAAGCACATTAAGAGTTACACGGATCTTTTTGGAATGGATAGTCTCTTACCCATAGTTTTTGAGGATCTAATTGGAAATAATGAGCTTGAACCAATTTGGGAATTTTTGAAATTACCTTCTATTCAAAACCATTTCGGAAAATCATTTCGCAATGAGAGCAGGATTGAAGAAGTTGACAATGATATTATAGCGAAACTAGTGGCTCATTTTCAACAAAAAAACAATGAATTGGCCGATTTTATTGGATTAGATTTGAGGCTGTGGGAAACTAAATAGTTTGAATCAACAATTATGATCAGATTCAATAAGCCATATTTATTTGGGCAGGAATTAGAAAATGTTAAACGAGCCGTCATTGAAGGGCGCCTAGCAGGTAATGGCGACTTTACGAAGGCATGCCATTCATACTTTCAAGATAGATATGGATTTGAAAAAGTACTACTCACAACATCCTGTACTGATGCACTTGAAATGTGCGCTCTTTTGTTAGACATCAAGGAAGGGGATGAAGTTATCATGCCTAGTTATACATTTGTTTCTACAGCCAATGCATTTGCCTTGAGAGGTGCTAAAATTGTCTTTGCTGATTCTAATTCTGAACATCCAAATATTTCAATTGAGTCGATTAAAGAATGCATTACCAAAAGGACTAAGACAATTGTTGCTGTTCATTATGGAGGGGCTGCCTGCGACATGGATGCATTATCTGAATTATGCAACAATCATAAGATTTCATTGGTTGAAGATGCTGCGCAGGCCATTGAGTCCCTTTATAACGGGAAACCTCTTGGTTCGTTTGGCGACTGCGCTACCTTTTCCTTTCATGAGACCAAAAATGTTGTTTCAGGTGAGGGTGGATTGTTGGTCGTAAACAATGAATGTTCAGCTGCAAGAGCGGAGATTATTTGGGAAAAAGGAACGAATAGAACCGCTTTTTTTCGCGGTGAAATAGATAAATACGGATGGGTCGATTTAGGGTCGTCATTTCTGCCATCTGAGCTTATTGCTGCTTATTTATACGGGCAATTAGAAAACCTTGAAGCCATACAGGAGGGGAGATTGATTCGTTGGAATAGGTATTATGAAAATCTTACCGAATTGGCATTTGCTGGGAGTTTTGAGTTGCCAATGTTACCAACCTATGCTACGAATAATGCACATATATTCTATATTGTGTGCAATTCAGCTACGGACAGAATTGAGTTAATTGAATTTTTGAAGAACAAAGGAATAGGTGCGGTTTTTCATTATCTAAGTTTACATAAGAGTGCCTTTTTTGAAGGTAAGCATGATGGTCGAGACTTACCTAATGCAGATCGGTTCAGTGAATGTTTGGTTAGATTGCCCTTGCACCTTCACTTAAAAACTCAAGAGATTGATTTTATATGCCAATGTCTGACAGACTTCTACAATAAATAATGAATGTACTTTTTCTGACAGATGGGATTACTCCTTTTATTAAGGGTGGAATGCAACGTCATTCTCAATTGGTAATTGAGAATCTAGCAAAAAGAGGTCATAGCATTACAGCCTATCACTACATAGAGGCCGGTACTAAAATTAATCATGTGGATGCTTTTTCGATTGAGGCGTTAAAAAATATAAGGTTAGTCCAATTTGAATATCGTGACAACAACAAGTTTCCTGGCCACTACATACGAGCACAAAGGCAAATGTCAGAGCGCTATCTCGAAGAGTTGAAATCAGAAAATGTTGATTTTGATTTTATCTACGCTAAAGGATTTATGAGTTGGGCTCTGCTGAAAAGCAGAAGTCGCTTGGGCATAAATACCCCTGTTGGAGTTAAGTTTCATGGAATGAATATGTTTCAGAAACAACCAGATCTAAAAAGCTTTTTTTCCAAGTATATATTACGCCCAACAACCAAGGAAATCCTGAAAAAGACCGACTATGTATTCAGTTATGGAGGGAAGATTACGGATATAATTGCGTCCCAATGCTCAACACCAATAATTGAGGTGCCGACTGGAATCGAATCAGAATGGCTCAGAGAAATTCCGACTAAAAACAATGCAAAACGCAGGTTTTTATTCATTGGTAGATTTGATCGAGTAAAAGGACTTCCAGAACTCTATAAGGCTTTGGTTCTATTAAAAGCAAAACGTTCTGATTGGGAGTTTCATTTTATTGGACCTATACCTACAGGAGATCAGATTGAAATGGAGCAGACCACCTACCATGGCGCTATTTACAATCAGAATCATCTTAAAGAGCTTATTTCAGAAAATGACATCTTGGTAAATTGTAGCATATCGGAAGGGATGCCTAACGTAATACTTGAGGCAATGGCCTCGGGCCTTGCAGTCATAGCGACTGATGTTGGAGCTAGCTCTGTTTTGGTAAATCATGAGAAAAATGGACTGCTATTGAAAATTGCAGATCCAAAGCTGATCGTTAGGTCTTTACTAGATTCATTGCAGATTTCGGATAGTGAGCTAAAGAATTGGAAGGTTGAATCATTAATAAGAGTTCAGTCTATGACATGGGACTCTGTTGCTCCAAAACTAGAAGAAGCAATTCATAGATGCATAAAGGGTTAGTACCTTCAACAACTTGGGAATCAAACTACACATACAGCAATATCGGGACTTATATTTAATAATACTTTCATGGCCAATACTTGGTTTTTTTTTACCTAGTGTGGTGGTTGCCATGTGGGCCGTGGTCACTTTTTTATTGATTCTGAAAACTGCCAACCATACAAAGATTTTTCTGGCCTTAATTTTTGCATTACTCTTTTCAGATAGCTATTTAAGGCCATTTGCTTTTGCCGCAACTGCTAAAATTGGGATGATCGTGATTCTTCTGGTCTATATTTTGTCAAATTTCAAGGATTTTAAAGGATATAGCAACAAGGTGTTTATTTATTTTTTACCCTTTTTGTCATTTGCATTGTTGGCCTCAACTTGGTCGTTAAACCCATTTACAGCATTGCAAAAATCATTAAGCTATGGCATAGTGTTTTTTGTAATCCCGCTTTTATTCCAGCGATCCAGAACTGAGAATCACTATTTCACAAGAGATATAATTGTTGCATATGGGGTTTTTCTTCTATCGGGGATACTCTTATGGTTAGTAAGTCCAGAGGATGGAACACTTGGTGGTAGATTTCGAGGATTAATGGGGAATCCAAATGGTATTGGTACGTTAATAACCGTTTTGGTTATCATGGTTTTTATCATGTACAGGGAG
>CALKOP010000164.1 GCA_938091155.1 uncultured Flavobacteriales bacterium
ATACGCAAGCCAATTACCAAAGTTTGGATCTGGACGCGATTCGGAGTTAAGCGTGTCATTTACTCGAATTGGACCTTATAACATAGGAGGTAGAACACGGGCCTTTGCAATTGACCATAGTGACCCTGATATCTACCTTGCTGGTGGTGTTTCTGGTGGCATGTGGAAATCAGAAGATGCTGGTGAATCTTGGAATCGTGTAACGGCACCAGAAGATCATTCAGCGGTGTCATGTGTTTCTCAAGACCCACGTACGGGAAAGGAAAATATATGGTATTATGGTTCGGGCGAAGTATCTGGAAATTCGGCTTCTAAAAGCTTCAGTGCTTATTACAGAGGGTCAGGTATTTATAAATCAATTGATGGAGGTGAGTCATGGGATTTGTTACCAAGTACATCTGCGTTGATGCATAAGGCCAGTGATTGGGACGCAGTGTTTCGGGTTTTAGTAAACCCAGTAAGAAATGACTCGGATGTTGTTTATGCTGCTATGAGTGAAGGAATAATGAGAAGTAACGATGGAGGCTCAACATGGAAGAATAGTCTACCAGCGAACAACGCAACTTTTACTGATGTGAAAATGACTTCTTCTGGGTTTTTATATGCGGCAATTAGCGCTGATGGAGGCGCAAGTAACAAAGGTTTTTGGCGCTCAGAAGATGGATTTGATTGGACGGAAATCACTCCTGATGGATTCCCAAATTCATTTGGCAGATCATTAATTTCAATTTACCCAGGCGATGAAACTCGGGTATATTTTCTATCAGTAACTCCTGGAGCTGGAACTTCAAGTAATAGCCTCTGGAAATACAGATACCTATCTGGTGATGGCACTGGAACTGGTGGGATATGGGAAAATAGAAGCTCAGGTTTACCGATTGACGATTTGAATCTTTATAATGGGTATTGTCAAGTCCTAGGCGTGAAACCAGATGATGAAGACATTGTTTTTGTTGGTGGAACGAATTTATTTAGATCTTCAAATGGCTTCGCAGACACAAATTCAATTGATCACATTGGAGGCTATCGTATCGATTGGGACACCAATTTCACATATAGATCAGGTGTTCACTATCCTGATCAACAGAATATTGTTTTCCATCCAAGTAATCCTGACATCATGATTTCCACCACTGATGGTGGAATACACCGCACTGAAAACTGTGGCGATAGCGGTTTTGTATGGGAATCTTTGAGTAATGGCTATGTAGTCTCCCAGTTTTATGGAATTGCTATCGATCATGGCACTCCCGGAAGTGAAGAAGTTATGGGAGGACTGCAAGATCGTGGTACTTTTTGGACAAATGACACAGATCCAAATACGTTGTGGACATCTGTGCGAGGTGCAGATGGCGCCTATTGCTGGATAGAAGACGGAGGCGGCCATCAATATTCAAGCACCCAATATGCCAGGGTTAGAAGAGCTTCAATTAATGCTCAGGGAGAGCTTGATGAGTGGGTCAAATTGATACCCGATGCTTTGCAGGATGGTGGAGGGTTCTTATTTGTTCATCCGTTTACATTAGATCCCATAGACAATAACATAATGTATCTTCCTTATTTTGGAAGAGTTTGGCGAAATGACGATCTGGCTGTTGCAGATAATGAGGATCTATCACCATGGAAACAGATATCTTCTGGATCAGGTACAATTACAACGATAGCGGCAAGCCCTTCTGAACAGGGCGTGGTATATTATGGCACTTCTAACTCATTGATATTCCGTTTGGATGATGCGCATTCTAGTGGTAGCGTGAACCTCGAATTAATATCTGGTGGAATTTCAAATGGAGGATATGCATCCTGTATCGCAATTGACCCATATGATGCAGACAGGGTCATTGTAGTTTATTCCAACTATAACACGGTTAGCCTTTGGTTAACGGAGGATGCCGGTGAGTCATGGGAACCAATCGAGGGCAACCTAGTAGGAACAAAAGACGCTAATGTACCACCACAACTATTTTACATAAGCGATGGGCCTTCAACTCGTTGGGCTGAGATTGCAATGACTGATTCAGGTTACGTTTATTTCCTAGGAACCAGTGTAGGGTTGTTCTCGACCCGCAAACTTGCAGGAGATAGCACAGTTTGGAAACAAGAAGGTGCCGAGACAATTGGAAATGTTGTGGTGGATATGCTAGAGTACAGAGAATCTGATCAATGGTTGGTCGTTGGTACACATGGGAATGGTATATACGCAGGTAGCGTAGGCTTTGAATCTATACCTGACACAACGACCAATATCGCAACAGTTTTGAATAATGACTTTGATGTTTACCCAAACCCATCAAGTGATGTTATAAACGTAAGATTTGAGTCAAATGGAAATCGGGAAATAACAGTTTTAGATGAACTTGGACGTCCTGTGTTAAGAAAGCGTGCAGCTGGATTAATGATTCAACTTAACTTAGAAAGTCTATCAACAGGATTGTATTTCCTAAAGTCGAATATGGATGGAAAGGTAAGTGTCAAAAAAATTATCGTGAAGTAATTAGGCTCGATTTAATGGCAAGTAGCCGATCGTGACACTTCCATGGAAATCCCTCTGATCGACTTATCAGCGTATCAATTCTCGCCACAAACAACTCTATATGATCATGTTTAATCATATGCTTAATTGCCTTTTCTAAACTATTTTCTAATCGAGTATAAAATGATTCCGTCCGAGTTTGTTTATCTCTTGCATATGCCACAGCAACTTCCGTAAAATAGAGTAGGAGGTCACACTCGACTTCAGTGGAAATGCCTAATTTCTTAAACTCATTAATCGCCTTTCTAGACCTATAAAGCTTCAGTCGCCAACCTCTATTAGGATAGAATCCTTCGTGAACCCTCTCTTTAAACTTGTTTAAAATTATTTCCTCATCTGGATTCGCGAAAAAATTGAAGTATTCCTTAACAGGTTTGTACTTTTTATAGAGCTCACTTATATGATAAATCAACTCCTCCTTTTCGAGTTCAACAAGTTCTTTTTTCACTTCCCTTAATCCCATACAACGAAGATTGTTATTTAATAAAAGACGAAAGCGCTCCGAGAATGTTTACTTCATATAATTTGGATTTTAAGCTAAACAAGATATGACATGATACCTTAAAAATCCATCACCGAAATTGGTGAGTCACCATATGAAATTAAGTTTCGGGTTAAGAAGAAGGCAGACTAAGTATTGTCGAGAGTGATTGACTTTGACAGTGAAGTTATAACTGAAAAGTGACCAGATACTATTGAAAAAATTGATCAGTATAAGAATACTGACACGGTAACTTGGTTAAATGTTGATGGATGGCATAACCTCGAATTACTCGAGGAAATCTGCAGTAACTATGATTTAGATCGAATAATTGCGTGTGAGACACTTAACACAAGCCAGTAACCGATTTATAGCTGGCATATATGGGACTAACTTTGACTTTGTACCAAAGCTACATTACAAATACAGCTATTTTCTTATGTGGGCAGTAATGATTGGTTTGGCGATTGGTATGATAGTCTATTTCAGAAAAAAAGACTGATTTTAAAAGATTGACATGCGCAGTGACCTGGATTGTTTCTTGGAGAATCATGAAGAGCCTCGAAAAGAGATTTACCTTTTTCTAAGCAAATACATTGTGCAATTGCACCTAGATATCCATTAAGAGCCAAAACCGTAATGACCATCACCGTCTGTATGCGTATGATCCTTATCATAATCACCGATCCTTACATTAACTAATGCATTTCTTTGGTTATTAATAAGACTGTTGGCAAACTGCCAAGATTCCCGGCAAATGAAGCAGAACGAGTATGAAAGACGGAATAGTCCATATAATATGCTGTTGGGTCCTCTTTTCCGAGCACTTCAAATTCTCGACTCATTTCATTGGTCATTATATCAATGAGCCCTGAATCCTGCGAATAGGAGCTAATTGAAAAAGTCAATCCTATTAAAATGAATATTTGTTTTCGCATAGTCATTAAACACTTGTTTTTAGCTGAATTCTATAACGTCATTTTTAGTTAAACGGTACATCTGTATTCTAAAGAGCATGAAGTTACTTTTAAACCAGAAATTTGATTCGCAATATTGCATGAATAGACATGTCAAACTTTATTTCAAATAGGATTTTTAACAAGTTCGATGAACTTGACCCTATTATTCAGGGTAATATTTATGAGGATTACACCTTTCAAAACTGTGATTGGGGTGATGCAAATTTGTCTGGAGTTGTGTTCGCTGATTGTATTTTTATTGAATGCAGTTTTAACGCGAATGCTACGCTATTGACTTCGTTTCAAAGTATCAAATTTGAGAGATGTAAGATAATGGGACTAAACTTTAGTGATTGCAGCCAATTACTCTTAGAAATGAAGTTTAGCGATTCAAAAGTAGAGTATTGCGGATTCCAGAATTTGAAGACTCAAAATCTAGGCTTCAATGCCTGTTCACTATTAGATGCCGACTTCTATAATGCCAATATTAAGGGTGTTAGAATCATTGAATGTGATTTGAGTGGCGCCATTTTTGACAAAATAATTCTCGAAAACGCAGATCTAAGGCAGTCGTATAATTTCCAGATTGACCCTGAGATAAATTACATTCAAGGCGCTAGGTTTACAATGTCTTCGTTTCCCGGATGGCTGGTCAAATACAAAATAAAAATTGATGAATAATATTGAAACCGTGTTCAAGGCATTTGTTGTCAGAGAAAATGATGATGGTCAAATCACTAGGAGTATTGAGAATAAAAGTATTAGTGACCTTCCAATAGGAGATGTTTTAATTCAAGTGAAATTTGCGGGTCTAAATTACAAAGACGCTCTATCAGCAAGTGCTCACAAAGGAATTACCAAGGCATTTCCACACACTCCAGGTGTAGACGCAAGTGGGATTGTTAGAAAGTCCAGTTCAACTGACTTTATTGAGGGAGATGAAGTAATGGTTACAGGATATGATCTTGGAATGAATACCAGTGGTGGTTTTCAAGAATACATCAGGGTTCCGAGTCAATGGGTGTTGCATAAGCCCGCAGGATTAAGTTTGAGAGAAACAATGATTCTTGGCACTGCTGGGTTCACTGCCGCACTAAGTTTGCACAAAATGGAGTTAATGGGACAAACTCCAGAGCAGGGTGAGATTCTCGTTACAGGAGCAACCGGAGGAGTTGGATCAATGGCGATAGGAATCCTAAACGCAGCTGGATATAGAACAATTGCATCGACAGGATCGAATCAAACTAATCATTTGAAGTCATTAGGTGTGACAAGAATAGAAGACCGAAGTTTCGCTAATGACGACTCAGGCAGACCGTTGTTACGAAGTAAGTGGGCTGGAGCAATTGATACAGTCGGTGGCAACACATTAACGACTTGTGTTAGGGCATGCAAAAAATCAGGCAGCGTAGCCGCCTGTGGCTTAGTAGCATCACAAAACATTGATTTAACCGTATATCCATTTCTCTTAAATGGTATAAACTTATTAGGCGTTGATTCCGCGGAAACTTCGATGGCATTGAGGAGGTCACTTTGGACAAGACTCAGCAATAATTGGAAAATCCCGACACTCGAAAAGTATTCGACTCAAATATCACTTGATCAATTAGAAGAATACCTGCAGCTTATTCTAGCTGGAAAAACAACAGGTAGGGTAGTAGTAGTTTTTTGAATTAGTAATATAGCTTTTTCAGCTTGCCATTGATTTTCACGATCTCTTTCTGCAATTTAAGCCT
>CALKOP010000165.1 GCA_938091155.1 uncultured Flavobacteriales bacterium
CGATAGCCTGATATTGCATCTACAAAGTATTCTATTTGCTGCAAAAGTTCCTCTAAATTTGAGTATAGACGCATTTGCCATTGAATCAATCCAAGTCGCACTGCTTTCTTTGTTTTCTCCGCCTTGATGGATGGTTTCTCATAGTAGATATTATCCCATTCCAGCAATACTGCAAATTCATTTGATGCGGCATCTCCCTCTAAATAACCTTTTAAAACACGAGAAGGGTGGAAGTCATTTGAAATTTGAAAGCTTAAGACAGGGTCGTAGATTTCCTATTCTCTTACTTTTTGAATGTAATCTTTTGGTGTTAGCAGCTCTGAATGCTTATGATAATTTGGAATTCTTCCTCCAAATGCTATTCCTCTAAGATTTAGCTTTATTCACAATTATAATCGCAAATAGAAAGGACTAAATATGTCTTTGGCCTGACTAGTCAATTCACAGTTTGCCTCGTAAATTACTATGGTTTCTCGGGTGCATTCGGACTTGAATTTTCCAAATTCACTAATAAATCTATTTGTGTTTTTTTCTGCCTTTGGTTTAATTGAGATAAATCGAATTTCAAATAAATCATAGCGGTTTAGTAATGTCTCGAACTCAGATCTTCTTTGAAAAGGTAAAATCAAGGCAATTTTACCATTGGTTTTGAGTAATTTTTTTGATTGTTTGAAAAATGTTTCCAGAGATAAATCGCTTTCATGCCGGGCTAAGGACATGGCGTCATTCGTGTTTTTAATTGAGTTTTTGAAAAACGGTGGGTTTGAAATAATAAGGTCAAAACTGTTGTCCTCAGTTTCTTTAAGATCAAGAAATGAGACTGGTATGGCTGATAATCGTGATGCCCAAGGGCTTTTATTGAAATTTATGAGTGTAAGTGCTATTGCGGAAAGGTTGATGTCAATCGCCTTGATTAATACGTTCTCAAATCTTTGAGCTAACATTAAGGAAATGACTCCAGTTCCTGCACCAACTTCCAGAATATTATGAGCGTTGGTCAACTCAACAAGACATCCGAGTAGGCACCCATCTGTTCCTACCTTAAATACATCAGAATCTTGTTGTATAGTGAATTGTTTAAAGCGAAAAGGCTTAGCCACTGATTCTAATTATCGCGGTTAATGTAAAAGCTATTAGCCTGACTTAAGCTTGTAACTACTAGGTCATTGATACAAAGATGAGAGGGTAATGTGGTGCTATAGTATACAAGTTCGGCTATATCCTCAGCTGTCATTGGTTTATAACCTCTATATGCCTCCTTAGCTCGTTTTTTGTCACCATGAAAGCGTACAACGCTGAACTCAGTTTCTGCCGCACCAGGCGAGATCTGAGTGACCTTTATATTATGTTTTAGTAGATCTATACGCATCCCTTTGGAAATGGCGTCAACTGCGTGTTTAGTGGCACAGTATATACTTCCACGTTCATATACTTCTCTACCAGCAGTGCTGCCAATGTTTATTATATGTCCAGCGTTTCTTTTGACCATATGGTCAATCACAGGTTTGGATATGTTAAGTAGCCCCTTAACGTTTGTGTCTATCATCTTATCCCAGTCTTCAAAACTCCCATCTTGAAAATGCTCTAAACCACTAGCCAAACCTGCATTGTTTACTAAAACATCAATTTGGTTCCAGTTTGCTTTCAATGAGTTAATCGATTTTTCAGATGCAGCTCGATCTCTTAAGTCAAAACTTAGTGGCAATACATCAATATCATAGGATTTGGTAAGTGTATCCGAAATTTCATTTAGACGTTCAACTCTTCTTCCGGTAATAATGAGTCTATGTGAATTCTGTGCAAATTTTTCAGCCATTGCTTTTCCAAAACCTGAGGTAGCACCTGTAATGATTATAGTCTTCTTCATTTCCGCTTGATTACTTGGCGGCAATATAATCATGCGATGCTAATCTATCGCGTATTCGAGGCTTGATTCGTAAACGGTATTTTTAAGCAATTTTTTCATTTTTCTATGAACAGCGTTGATCAGCTTATTGTGAAAATATGGATAGAGGATTTTATCTCTAAATGGAGAGTTGCTTTTGATGCTTGAAATATGTGTGATAATGGTGTTTCCGTTTCCATCATCTGCCATTCTAATCCATTGTTTGCCTTCATTGATTCCACTTTCAACGTAGTTAATCTCTATAGTGGAAGTTTCTGATTGTATGTTGGTAATCTCAAGCGCAGTTGCTAAATGATAGAAACCTTTAATTAATCGCAAATCAAGATACAATACCTGACCAATTCTTGATCCAGAGCAAGTGTCACTAGAATAAGAAACTCGATCTTTTTTTCGGTCATAGATTAACCCGACTGCAGACTTACGAGTCTTCCAAAGGTGAGTTGGACTGGCACTTATATATGATGTCCAAACGCTATTTAAATCTCCCTTAACCTTGAACTTCTTTTCGTAGGTTCGGAATCCACCAAAGTCTCCAAGGTTCTCACATGAAGGTTTAAGCTCGGCAATTTTATCCAATTTGGAATTGGACTGTTGGTTATGTATGAAACTTCGAACCTTTGGATATGGAATAGAACCCAATTCTATTTCTGAAAAAGACATTTGTGCGAATAGTGTTGCACTACCGAAAAGCAATAACGATGCTATTAATGTGATTAATTTCATTTTAGGGTATAGCAAAGTTGAATAATTCTTTCTGATTGAGCTATACATATAAAAATAGACTGTTTATAGCCCCTCGGTTAATCGCTTGGAAACAATAGATACAGGATCAATTGAATGAATGTTTTCAATAACGGGGCCAGCTACCCAGACGGATTTGTAGGTGGCTTGATTAGCAGCCTTCTCAATTGCCTTTAATCCTCTAAATGCAATTAGCATTTTGATATACTTCTTTAACCATTTGTTTTGATGCATCAACCGCTCTAGCCAGCTAGCTTCGGTGCCTATTGACTGAACGTAAGGAGTATTTATAACTGTTAAGGCACTTCCAGACATTTTTGTCGTTCGTACTAAGTCATTCTGACCATAATTGACGAGAGCCTGCTTATATTCTTCAGATACCCCAGCCTCATTTGTAGCAATAAAAAGAGTGCCAACGGAAACAGCGGATGCACCAAGCGATATATGCCTTTTAATGTCCACAGATGATGATATTCCACCGGCAGAAATTACGGGAATTGAGAGATTTTGACTCAATTCAGAAATCAATTCTTCAGGACTAATATTTCCCGCATGTCCGCCAGCTTCGTTATTTACAGCGATTACTGCATCCGCTCCTAAAACCTCTACTTTTTTTGCGTATTTCAAATCAATAACGTCACAGAACACCCTTATACCGGCAGGCTTACAAAGCTCAATACATTCCTTAGGATTACCTAGAGATGTAATAATGAAGTCAATTTTTTTCTCAATGCAAATTGCTAGCTGTCTTGGATACCGAAGGTTTGACTTATTGACTATAAGGTTTATTCCAAAAGGTTCATGCGTGTATGCTCTAATCTCATCAATAGCATCTCGCAATTGCTGATCCGATCTGTAATTCAATGCGGGTATTGCAGCAGTTATTCCTGAATCAAGTGCGGCCTTTACCATCGAGGTATTAGAAACAAGAAACATAGGTGCCATGATGACTGGGAAATCAACATTGATGAGCTCTGTGAATGATGTTTTCATCTAAAGATTTGGATTATCTAATCTGTAATATCGTATTTCTTTTTCATCTATCTCGATTACCTTCCAAAATTTAAAGTGAAGCCTCCCAATTAAATGGATTAAACGAATATTCAGAGGGTCAATTCTTGCAATTAAATATGATTGTTTTAATGTTTTGAAACCGTATTCTATGAAAGCTGTGGCAGCTTCAATTGCCAATCCTTGTCCCCAATGTCGATGTAGAAGTCTAAATCCTAGATCAACCTCGCTATTTGAATGTAGTTTAAGACCGCACCACCTATAAATTGATTAGTTGTTTTTAATCGCATTGACCAACGGCCCATGCCAGTAGACTTGTATGGATAATACGACTGGCAAAACAGTCGGGCATTCTCAATAGAAGTAAATGATTGGTCACCTGTGTAATGCATGACTGTAGGGTCATTATTCAATTCAAATAAATCATCAGCATCCATAGCATCTATCTCATAGAGGTACATGCGTTCGGTTTCAAGAATAAACCGCCTATGTCTTTTAACTTTTTGAGGTGTCATAAGAACGAGGATATTTTCAAGAGCTAATCAGGTGTCCAAAACCATTAAGCGAAAATAAATCGATACTTAATAGATACAGAAGTGAATGTTGATTGAAAGGGCTAGCTCAAATTTGTATTTAAAGCAGCAAGGGCTTCGTGAGTATGTTGTTCAGTCTTTAGTTGTGAATTAAACTTGTGAATCAATTCACCACTAGAGTCAAATACAAATGTTTCTCGTCCAGGTAACAAACCCATGAGGTTGGATTCCACGCCAAATTTCTTTCTGACAATACCCTTTGAGTCACTAAGTAATCGATAGGGTAGGCGATGCCTTTTTTGAAATATTCGATGTTGTTCTGGTGTGTCATTGGAAACGCCAACAAGAGTGGCCCCTAGATCTTTAAATTCAGCAAATTGATCTCTAAAACTACATGCTTGTCTCGTGCATCCAGGAGTGTCATCTTTTGGATAAAAATATATGACACATGGAAATCCTAATAAATCGATGGATTTAAGACTATTAAGATCTTGATCCAACAATGTGAAATCGGGAATAGTATCGCCAATTTTCAAAACTACGAGAGTGCCGAGCTATTATCGTTTGAAACCTATAAGCATAACGGCACAGCCGCTATTACCCGCAATTGGATCAAGTTCAGCCTCAATGATCACATCCATGGAAGACTCTAGTTGAAAATCCCAATATGGAGCATTCAAGTGCTCAATGTTCTTGAAAATTAAATTGCGATCCTTGTCAAATACACTAAATAGTAGGTTGCCATCTTGAGTGCCGCTGCATGCGGAAACTCGATATGTAGTTCCTCCATAAAGGGTGGCATTAAATTCGGCTATTTGATCAGTTAACAACAAAGCCCGATAATGTTGGCCGTCTGAAAGATAATCATCCGTGATATGCTTTTGGCAGACATCGGCTGTGATATCACATTGTGCGTCCGCGATAGTTGCTCCGAAAGCAATAATTAGTGCTGTAAGTAAGTACTTCATCTTATGCTGTTGTTCCAATTATAGTATTTCTGATTTCGCTGATCTTGTCTGAAATTTCTTGTAAAACCTCATCAGAAACAATTACTAAACTTCGACTTTTAATTATCGTAAGATTCTTATCAGATATTGTCTCGGGTTCTACCCACTCATAAGAGTATTCGACCTTGACATAAATAGTCTTTAGTTCTTCCAAGTCTTTAACAATGTCATTCAGCTGACCCTCGGCATTTACCTGAGTGATAAGGCCAATTAAGTTTTCAAGACTATTCTTTTGCTCGCCAACACGGGCACGCAATTTTTCATTGTTAAGTTGATGCGTTAATTGTGTATTGAAATACAGAGATTCGACCCATCCACCATATAGAATCAAGGCGCTGACATCTTCGCTTTCATTTTCCTTCAAATATTCGTCACTAAGGCTGTTCAGTTGAGCAACCATTAAAAGCAACGAGTCTCTATTCTCCATATTACCCTCGAATCGCTTCATTAGAGACATGTATAGTGCTGGAGTTATTCCTATTTCACCGCCAAGTTTTTTACATGTGGCTAATAAATGGGAAGCATTCTCAGATTGATTATAAATTAAAGAATAACCCAAATCTGCACCATAAATACCTAAATTCATTGCCTGCGCATTCTTTGAGGTGTACTTTGAAGCATCTACATCAGGATTTAATAGATCTTCAGTAAAAAGTCCGCCAACCTCTTCAATAAGAAACGCAGTTTCCAAAGGACTGGGCAGGTTAAACAATTTGTCACCAATCTTTAGAATGTTCGCGGAACTGGGATCAGATTTCGCTTCAGTCTTTGGAATTTCAGCAGATGAGTCATCTGAGTTGGCATCACCTCCACAACTCGCTAGAGTTGATCCTAGGGCGAAAAATACGTAAAGAGATACTTTTTGAAAATTCATTTATGTTCAGAATTGTGGTTGAAGATATTGGTTTTTTTCAGAAATACTCGCAATGCAAACATGGATATTATAGCAATAGCGATTTGGATAAGTCCTTCTTGGTATTCGTGTAGTATAATACTACCAATTGCGAAAAGTGAAAAAATGATTGTAGAAATCATTGATATCCAACCACCAAACATCCATTTCATGGGACTATTGTTGAGTTTTTCAGCAGTAATGCTTTGTGGCCAAATACCGTATGGTTTAACTCGATTGTAAAATAATATTAGTGATTCTTTTGATTGGGGAGCCGCAATATATGTTGTGGATAACCAAACAATCGTTGTGAACGTCACAGTGAAATAAAAAGGACCATTTTGATTTTGAAATTCCTGTCCGAATAATGAATTGAGATAAAGTTCACAAATTAAGTATCCTATCATAGGTGCAATAGTTGCAGAAATTTCGCTCCAAGCATTAACCCTCCACCAATACCATCTTAGAATTAATACTAATCCCAGTCCAGCACCACACTGCATGAGGAACTGCCATACGCCAGAAATGCTGGTGACAAACGGCGTAACTGTAGCTCCTGCAATTAGGACGAAAATGGTGCTAATCCGACTTAAGGAGATTAAGTTTGAGGTTGATTTCTGCAAATTAAGTGGTAGGATAAAATCATTTACCAAATAACTAGCACCCCAATTTACCTGTGTACTAATTGTGCTTAAATATGCAGCGATAAAAGCAGTAAAAAGTAGTCCGATTAATCCGGTAGGTAAATAATCCTTCATAGCGAAAACAAAACCCAAACGAGGTTTGTAGTAATATTCAATTCGCTGGAGGTCGTTGGAGTTATCAAATTCAGGATATGCTGCTGCAAAATCTTCGGCATTCTCAATTGGATTTGTTGATTCGACTGAATGAGATTCAAGTTTTTGAAAAAGAACTGGATTATTAAATTCAGGAGCATAAAGCGCAATGGCACAAAGACCTACAATAATCCAAGGCCACGGTCTAATACAATAATGTCCAACTTGAAATAATAAAGTCGCCCAAACTGAATCTTTTTCGCTTTTTGTACTCATCATTCTCTGAGCCACGTAACCCCCACCTCCTGGTTCTGCTCCAGGGTACCAGCTAGACCACCATTGAATTGCCACAAATGATAAAAACGCCCCAATTGACAAGCTAAATCCATGGACAAGATCGCTAGAGCTATTGCCAAAATTTGGCACAAAATCGAAGGTTTGTTTTGGAAGTTTGGCCTTTAGCTGATCAATTCCACCAACGTCTTCGCTTGATACTACTAATACTGCCAGTATAATACATCCAATCATCGCAATGCTGAATTGCACCATATCTGTTATGGCAACTCCCTTTAATCCTGATAGGGCTGAGTAGATTACAGCGACCACCATGAATCCGAAGGTGTACATTATTGCCTCTGCACGACCGAGGTCAAAAAAGACCTCTAAAAGCGTCATCATAGCGAGGTTGACCCAACCAATGATTACTGCGTTAAGAATCAACCCGAGATATACCGCTTTTACAATACGTAGGTATCTAGCCGGTTTGCCCTCATATCGAAGTGTTATAAATTCAAGTTCGGTTAAAACACCAGACCGTCTCCACAAAGTGGCAAAAAAGAACGTTGTTAATGCACCTCCAAAGATGAATGACCACCACAACCAATTTTTTGAAATCCCACCTTCAGCAACCATTTCCGAAACAGCAAGAGGAGTATCGGCTGCAAAAGTTGTAGCAACCATACTTAATCCAGCAACATACCAGGGTAAATTGCGACCTCCAAGGAAAAAATCACTCAAGCTTTTTCCTGCTCCCTTACGATAATAGAGACCTATACCGAGTGAAAGCAGTAAAAATGAAATAATGATAAGCCAGTCTATCCAAGAGAGCACGATGCAACATTAAAATGTAAAGAGGCAACTTGAACATTTTATGTTTTGAGTTTTGAACAAAAAGTTGCGAAAGCAATCTAGCCATATACATTCGTGTGATGTCCCATTTCTACATTCAGGTTATTGTGCCGTTAGGCTTAAGGGGTGTTTTTACATATCGTGTACCTGAGCAATACATTGAAGAAATGGTAATTGGGAAAAGAGTGGTTGTTCCTTTTGGCCCAAAACGGTTTTATTCAGCGTTGATTTATAAAATTGAGGTACAGCCAAAACAGGGTCAAAAGCTACGCGATATTGAATATGTTCTTGATAACGAGCCTATTGTAACTAGTTGCCAATTAAACTTTTGGGAGTGGATAGCTTCCTATTATATGTGCGGTCTTGGTAGCGTTATGTTTACTGCATTGCCAGGTGCCATGAGATTGAGTTCTCAAACTACGGTCATTCTTGATCAATCTGATTTTGAACTAGAGGGATTATCAGAAATAGATCGCATGTTAATAGCGAACCTGAATGATGAAAAACCAACTCCGATAAAGAATCTTGAAAACCTTTATACCAAAAAGGCAATTCAAAAGTCTCTTTATCACCTGATTCAATTGGGTGTCGTCAAAATGGATGAACAGATAGAGGTTGCTATGAAGCCTAAATCCATTTCATACATAGAGCTATCCGAAAAGTTCGAATCGGAATCATCAGTTTCTGTGCTTCTCAATGAATTGAGCAATGCACCCAAGCAATTGGAGTTGATGATGGCGTTTTTAGAAATGAGTGATTATTTTGGAGGTGTAAATTCCAAGGTGAAAGAGAGAGTACTACTGCAAAAGGCGAATACCTCTTTAGCAATTCTCAAATCGCTTTCTACTAAAGGGGTTTTTATCAAGTCAGTAGAAACCGAATCTTATTCCTCAGAAATCGCTCCTCATGTCGATTTAACTTTGACGGATGTTCAGCTTAAGGCCAAAGACTCAATTCAGAACATTTGGTTAAGTAAATCGGTCTGTCTATTACACGGAATAACAGGTTCTGGGAAAACATTGATATATGCCGATATTATTAAGTCAATTCTTGACCAAGGTCAAGTGCTCTTTTTGGTGCCCGAAATTGCATTAACGTCTCAGTTAGTGTCCCGTTTAGAAAAACTATTGGGGTTCGAAGTATTGGCGTATCACAGTAGATTTTCCAATAAGGATAGGCTTACGAAATGGATGCAATTACTCTCTGATAAGAAACCCAAAGTGATCGTTGGTGCTCGTTCTTCTGCCTTTTTACCATTCAGTGATCTGAAGTTAGTCATCGTGGATGAGGAACATGAGCTAAGCTATAAACAACAGGAATCTTCTCCTTTTTATAATGCGAAGGATTCTGCAATTTGGTTGGCTTCAAAATTTGAGGCAAAGGTTTTACTTGGAAGTGCAACACCAAGCTTTCAATCATATCATTTGTCCAAAACAGGTAAGTATGGATTTGTAGAGTTAAATGAAAGATTCGGTAAAGTACAATTGCCTCGAATCATCAGTGTGGACATGGCACTCGCTCAGAAAGAGAAAAAGATGAAAGCCGATTTTTCAGATGAAACATTTATTCAAATTAAAAGAACAATTGCCGCCAAGCAACAGGTTATTATCTTTCAAAATAGGAGGGGTTTTGCGCCTTTCCAACTTTGCGAATCATGTGGTTGGAGCGCAGAATGTATCAACTGCGATGTTAATTTGACATTTCACAAATACTTCGAAAAACTACTTTGTCATTATTGCGGCTACAATATTAAGTTACCATCAAAATGTCCCGAATGCTCGTCTGGAAAGCTTAAAATAAAAGGTTTTGGCACCGAGAAAATTGAAGATGATTTAGAGGTTTTATTGCCAGAGGCTCGGATTGCGAGAATGGATTTGGATACTACAAGAAAGAAAATGGCTCTGCAAAACCTCATCGAAGCATTTTCTGAAGGGGCATATGACATTCTTGTTGGAACTCAAATGGTCACCAAAGGGCTTGATTTTGATAATGTCGGATTAGTGGTAGTAATGAACGCAGATTCTTTATGGAACAGAGCCGATTATAGATCTTTCGAAAAGAGTTACCAATTATTGACCCAAGTTGCGGGTAGGGCAGGACGGAAAAAGAAACAGGGAACAGTCTTGATTCAAACATATAAACCGGATCATCCAATTATTGCTCAGGTTCAAAAAGGTGATTATAGAGGGCTGTTTAATCAACAAATATTGGAACGGGAGCAATTCATGTATCCACCCTTTTCTAGAATGATCAGAATTCAACTGAGCCATCCGGATGCTGTTTTGACAAAGGAATCAGCAAAATATATGGGAGATAAGCTCCGAGCGAATTTTGGTGAGCGATTGCTAGGGCCTGAGGAACCATCAATCGCTCGAGTTCGAAATAGATTCTTGAGGCAGATGTTTATAAAAATAGACACCAGCAACTCAATACAAAAGTCTAAACAGGCGATATGGCAAATAGTTGACTTAATGGAGGCGCATCAAGATTATAGAAAAGTCAGAGTTAGCCTAGATGTTGATCCAATATGATTTGGTCAAAGAATATTGTAGAATCGGAAGTTAATTATCGGACGACTAGGAGTAGTGGGCCAGGCGGGCAAAATGTGAACAAAACAGAAACAAAAGTTGATGTCCTTCGGAGATTGGAAGATTCTAAGGCCTTCGGAGATAAACAATTAGAACAACTCAAGCTAAACTTATCGAATAGAATTAATAGTTCAAATGAGCTGACTGTAAGTTCATCTGAAGCTCGATCACAATTGCGAAATAAGCAGATTGCCTTAAAAAAGCTACTGGATTTGATAGAAAAGGCATTGGCTGTATCTAAACCAAGAAAAAAGTATAAACCAAGCAGGGCATCTATTAGAAGGCGATTAGAAGGTAAAACGAAAAGGAGTGAGACTAAAACTCAGCGCAGATGGAATCTTGGTCGAGATTAGACGCTTTCTTCAAAAAACTGCCAAAGTGAATCTTTTGGACATGGAGCCATAAGCGTCAATTCCTCCTTTGTTACAGGATGCTTAAACTCTGCACTGCGACCATGAAGATGTATGCTGCCATCAGGATTACTGCGCTTCGCACCATATTTTAAGTCGCCTTTAATTATGCTTCCCATATGGGAAAGTTGCACCCTAATTTGATGATGCCTACCTGTTTCTAGTACAACCTCAAGGAGCCAATATTTATCACTCGATTGAAGCTGTTTATAATGGAGTACGGCATGTTTCGCACCACTTTTATAGTCAGATACCACATAGCTTTTGTTTTGTTTTTCATTCTTCTGTAGACTCTGTTCAAGACTTCCTCTTGGTTCAGCCGGACGCTTATCTACAATGGCCCAATAGCGTTTTTCAATAAGTCTTGATCTAAAGACTTCGCTCATTCTGCTCAGAGCCTTACTCGTCTTAGTATAAATTACAATGCCGCTTACTGGCCTATCCAGACGATGTGGAATACCGAGGTATACATTACTAGGTTTATTGTATTTCTTCTTGATATAGTCCTTACATAAATCCGCGAGGGTTATGTCGTCAGTTTTGTCGGCCTGTACCAGTTCACCAGCTTGTTTGTTAACGACTAATAGATGATTGTCCTCGAAAATAATACGCTTTTCTAAATCAATATTGTTCCTCTTCATTGGGGAAATCCGATGATTTGACATCATTAATATATTGGCCTACAGCACTTGTTATTGTTTCATGTAAATCAGCATATCGTCTTAAAAAACGAGG
>CALKOP010000166.1 GCA_938091155.1 uncultured Flavobacteriales bacterium
GTAAAAAATATCCTTTGATATTTTTTCGAGCTTCATTGGAACGAGCTCTTCCCCAGCGTTAATCTTTGATGAAATACTTGCCTTGGTAAAATTAAAGAAGTCACTAGATAAGTTTTTCTGGTTAGAGGTTGTGGGAATATAGTCATCTCGGATTTGAGCAGCGTACGAACCTGCCGCTATAAGACACATACAGCTGAAATAGAAGATCCGGAAACCCATGTTTCTAAGCATCATATTCTCTTTCGCGCGGCAATCATGGTATTGTTAAGGAGATAGGCAATTGTCATTGGCCCTACTCCACCAGGTACTGGCGTAATGTAGCTGCACTTGACAGCGACATTGCTAAAATCAACATCTCCTGTCAATCTGTAACCTCGTTCTCGTGTAGTATCATCTACCCGATTAATACCCACATCCACTACCACAGCACCTTCTTTCACCATATCGGTTGTTACAAATTCCGGTTTACCGATAGCGGCAATCAATATATCTGCTTGTAAGCATATATCTTTTAGTTTTTTGGTTCTCGAATGAGCGACCGTCACTGTAGAGTTTCCTGGATAGGTATTTCTCCGCATCAACATTGCCATTGGGCCACCGACAATATTACTTCGACCTAAAACAACGCAATGCATACCCTCGGTTTCTATCTCGTTTCGCTTCAATAATTCAATAATTCCACCTGGAGTGGCAGATATGAACGCATCTAGTCCAAGTGCCATTTTACCAACATTTATTGGATGAAAACCATCTACGTCTTTAGTTGGCATCACGCGCTCAATAACTGTTTTTGCGTCAATATGTTTCGGAAGAGGTAGTTGGACAATAAAACCATCAACATCCTCATTATCATTTAGTTCATCAATGGTTTGCAGCAACATTTCCTGAGTAATTTCCGGTGGAAACTGCAATAAGGAACTTTCGAAACCTGTGGTTTTACAAGCTTTGACTTTTGCATTTACATAAGTTTCGCTGGCAGCATTACTACCTACAAGAATGACCGCCAAGTGAGGTGGTCTATGACCATTAGCGACCATTTCAGACACTTCTAGTCTGATTTCTTCTTTCAATTGTTTCGATATGGCCTTACCGTCTAGTAGTTTCATTGTGTAATTATGCTCTAGGTCCACCTTGCGCACCTTTCATCGCATTCATCATTTGCGACATTTTACCTTTGTCGTTCATCATGCGCATCATTTTACGCATATCTTCAAACTGGTTAAGGAGCTTATTGATATCATTCACCGTTGAACCACTACCAGTCGCAATTCTTTGACGTCTTGAACCATTAATGAGATGTGGGTTTTCACGTTCGTGATTTGTCATTGATTTAATAATTGCCTCTATTCCCTTGAATGCGTCATCGTCTATATCTACGCCTTTAAGAGCTTTACCCATTCCTGGAATCATACCCATTAAATCTTTGACATTACCCATCTTTTTGATTTGCTGGATCTGGCCTAAAAAATCGTTAAAGTCAAACTTGTTTTTAGCAATCTTCTTTTGAATGCGTTTGGCTTCCTCTTCATCGTATTGCTCTTGGGCTTTTTCCACTAAGGAAATGATATCACCCATGCCCAATATTCTATCAGCCATTCGGTTCGGGTGGAACACGTCTAGCGCATCCATCTTCTCACCAAGACCAACAAATTTTATCGGCTTCTCAACGACAGAACGAATGCTTAAGGCGGCACCGCCTCGCGTATCCCCGTCTAATTTGGTGAGAATAACACCATCGAAATTGATACGTTCATTAAATGTTTTTGCAGTATTAACGGCATCTTGGCCTGTCATGGAATCCACGACAAAAAGTGTTTCTGAGGGATTGATTGCCTTTTTGATGGCTTCAATCTCATCCATCATTTCTGCATCCACAGCCAAGCGCCCAGCAGTATCTACAATTACCGTATTGAAGCCTCTAGCCTTCGCATGATTAATGGCATTAAGAGCAATCTCAACTGGGTTTTTATTTTCCTTCTCTGTATATACCTCAGCTCCTACTTGCCCGCCAACTACCTCTAGTTGGTCAATTGCAGCCGGACGATAAACATCACAAGCCGCAAGCATAACCGAACGCCCCTTCTTGTTTTTAAGATATTGGGCCAATTTGCCCGTATGAGTTGTCTTGCCAGATCCCTGTAAACCAGCCATCAAAATGATAGCGGGCTTACCGGTGATATTCATCTCTTGAGCTTCACCGCCCATCAGTTCTGCCAGCTGATCCCTAGTTATCTTCACTAGCAATTGGCCCGGAGAAACGGCTGTTAGCACATTCTGACCTAGTGCTTTTTGCCTTACAGTATCCGTAAAATCCTTTGCAATCTTGTAGTTGACATCGGCATCGAGTAGTGACCTACGAATCTCCTTCATAGTCTCTGCCACATTGATCTCTGTGATCTGACCCTGACCCTTTAGTAACTTAAAGGATTTCTCTAATTTCTCTGATAAACTTTCAAACATCTACTTCCTGTTTTTACCTTGCGCAAATGTAACTTTCACATTCGCGAATCTCGAATGATCGGGTCACTAATCTTGGCATTAAAGAAGATTGGATTCGATGCTAACTTATTTTGCGCAAATTCAATGCTATTCAAAGCCAAAAACACTCCAGCGATTACTTTTTAAAACATTAGTATCGAGAATAAGCTTTTTAATATCCCCTGTAATCACCATCACGTTCGATGAACTTGATGCCATGCGTTTCCAATTCATCTAAAACCGGCTGATACACCTCCTTGGTGATTGGAACATGCACACCAGGCGTGGTGATCACGCCATTTAAAATCATTCTTGCAGCAATTGCAACTGGTAGTCCTACTGTTTTGGCCATGGCAGTATTTAAACGATCATCGCCCTCTAACACCATGAAACTTTCACGCTGCATCTTCTTGCCATTTAGCTCATAACCAAATAGGTGATACATTATTATCATATCTAAATCGGTTTCCTTAAGTGTCCATTTTTGCTCTAGGATGTGCTGTAAAATTTGGGCTGGAGTAGCATTTGGAATGCGAACCTTTTTATCAGAAAACAAATCAAGGCTTTCCATCTTATCCATGATGTCATTATCATGATCGATTTTCAAATAATGCATCAATTTTAACTCAACAGAATCATTTGGATTATAAGCAAGGAAACTATTCAAAAACTGACGATATGTAAGCTCTTCTGAGTTTTCAATAATATATGAATCATCTGTCGCGCCTAGTTTAACAAACACGTCCCATGCCTTGGAAAATCCGCGTCTCCTCAGCGTGCCCCGAAAAATAGTTGGTATTTCCCGCAAACCATATACCTCTTGATATTTCAGTGAATCGCGATTTGCATAGCCCTCAAACATACCATATTCGGGTATTTCAATCTTCTCTGTTCTTCGAAAAACATTGTGATAAGGAATATATTTATACTGACCTTCTTGTTTAAATTTCACAGCTCCACCAGAACCAGCGAGAACAACATTTCTAGGATTCCATGCAAACTTATAGTGCCATGGATTATCGTCACTTGATGGCGCTGGTAATCCACCAGTAAATGATTCAAACTGCAATATGGTTCCTCCTTGGTCTCGTATTCCATCTAAAACCTTCATCGCACTCATATGATCGATGCCAGGATCAACACCAATTTCATTCATAATAACAACACCTGCCTTTTTAGCTTTTTCATCAAGGGCTTGCATTTCCTTAGAAATATAGCTAGCCGTTACCATATGCTTTTTTAATGCAATGCACTGCTGTGCTACATCAACATGCATATGAGCAGGAAGCATAGATATAATCAAATTAGCATTAGAGATTTCACGCAGTCTTTGCATTTCATCTGTCACATCAAACTTAAACGCATGAGTATTCGGTCTGTCTCTGGTTTTGCTTTGAGCTAGTTTAAGATCTCTGTCTCCAACGCTTAATATCCAGTTCTTTTTTGGCGCTAAGTCGGCCAAGTAATCGATGAGTATAGATGAACTCATTCCTGCTCCAAATACAACGATGTTTTTCATAAGGACGAATGTAAAAAAGACCAATCCTTTTCAAGATTCAAGTTTTCAACTATTCTATGGGATGAATTAACTTTTGTCAACCTTGATAAACCTTAAAGCTACATTTTGAAACATTTCCATTTTGATCTAATACGATTAATACATGATTGCCTTTAGGTATATGAATTGTTGCATCGTGCCGTGATTTGGTGGTGCATAGAAACATCTCATCTAGATGCCAAAAAAGCTCCGATTCATTGCCCGACACAGCTTGTAATTGTACTCTTTTTGCATCTCCGTCAAGACCAATAAGTACCATAATTTCTGAATTTGGTGCTGTGCAAATAATGGCCACCTGATCGGACTTATCATTCGAGGCGCAACTTTCGCTTAAAGGTGGCATTCGTAAATACCCTACATTCTTTTTTCTAAAAAAATAAGCGGCAATAGAATCCAATTGAAACCAAGTAGTATCGTGAAAATCGGAATTGGCACATTCTCGATAAACCAATTCCTTCAAGTCATTTACTTGGAGTCTAATTTGGTTCTAGCATACTAACGACATTTTTGCCTTCATTGGTATTTCCACCTCCTGCCTTAGACAATTTGGCCCAGTTGCTAAGCCAGATTCTTTACATAGATCGACATACTTCAAATGTCCTTCTGGCTTATTAAACCAATGTACATTTGTGAGCATTTGAAATGCATCAAAAAGAAAAGGAGACGAAACATAAGTTTATATAAGTCAAGGTATTACCTCACCATCCGCATTTCCAACCCAAACTGCCTCTAAATAATCAGCATCATATCCAA
>CALKOP010000167.1 GCA_938091155.1 uncultured Flavobacteriales bacterium
ATATACATTTTCCACTAAGTTGCCTTCTGCATCTCTCTCCATGCGGCTGTTTAGACCATAAGATATTGGGGTACTCGTAGTTGCATCAACTATTGATTCGTAGTACGCATCTACTTCAACTTCGGTAATGTCTGGCGCGTAAAGATTAACTGCTGAACCCTTTAATAATCCTTTCTCAGGATCAAGATTCACCTTTTTTGCATCAAACTCCGGGTCGAGTATGGCTTTCTTGGCTTCATCGCTCAATGTTGCACCAGATTCTGCCAATAACATGTCTAAGTATTCCGCTGTGAAATCAGCGGAAAGTTTTGACATACTGTAGTGATGGTGGATGCCATTCGCAAAGAAAACACGCTTAGCGTATGTCTCAAACTTGGCCCAATCTTCTGCGCTCTTATCTCCTGAGAAAGATGAAAGAATAGTTTCTAATGCCTTCCTGATTTCAAGGTTGTGTCGGTAATTCTGATCCCAAATCATATCGCGGCCGCTTACACCCGCTTCGTATAGGTAATACACCAATTCCTTTTGTTTAGGACTTAGTTTTTCCCATCCTGCAATTTTGTATCGAATCAGTTTTAAATCGGCAAACTGCTCTGTAAAATATTCAAAATCGTCTACAGCCTCTAATGCTGTTGTATCAGCGGCTGGTTCAGCTGGCTTTTCAGCTCCACCACCGCAAGACTGCAATGTGAAAGCTGCAGCCAAAACTGTTAGTGTAAATAGGTTGTAGTTTTTCATTCTCTAAGATTGGTTATTGAGTAAAGGGATGACGAAAATAAAAAAGAAGCACCGAGTGGTGCTTCTTTTTGATTATCAATTATTTGGCTTGTTTTAGTGAATGCCGTTGTTAGCAAGATAACGCTCTGCGTCTAAGGCTGCCATGCAACCTGTACCTGCAGCTGTTACGGCCTGTCTGTAAACTTTATCACCAGCGTCACCAGAAACAAAAACACCTTCAATGTTTGTATGCGTTGTATCAGGCTTATGCTTTAAGTATCCTGTACTATCCATATCTAACCAACCCTTGAATATATCGGTGTTTGGTTTGTGACCGATGGCTACGAAGAATCCGGTGACTGTTAAGGTACTCTCCTCTTTTGTTTGATTGTTTATTATCCGAACACCTTCTACTGTCTGGTCTCCTTCAACATCTAAGGTTTCAGTATTCCAATGCACTTCGATGTTCTCCGTGTCAAGGACTCGCTGTTGCATAATCTTAGAAGCACGCATTTCGTCTCTACGCACCAAAACGTGTACCTTCTTACACATCTTAGCAAGGTATGTTGCTTCTTCAGCAGCAGTGTCGCCTGCACCAACTAGAGCTACTTCTTGACCTCTATAAAAGAATCCATCACAAACAGCGCAAGCTGAAACTCCCCCGCCTAGATCTCTCAAGCGAATTTCATTTTTTAATCCAAGCCATTTAGCTGTTGCGCCAGTCGAGATAATTATAGAATGTGCTTCAAACATTTCCTTCTCATCAACCCAAACCTTATGAGTTGGTCCAGAAAAATCAACCTTGGTTACGTATCCTGATCGTATGTCTGTGTCAAATCGCTCTGCTTGAGCTCTAAACTCCATCATCATTTGGGGACCGTTCACTCCTTCCGGATAGCCAGGGTAATTCTCCACGTCATTCGTATCCATCAACTGCCCACCTGGTTGCATACCTTCAATCATGATTGGCTGCATTTCTGCGCGTGCTGCATATATCGCTGCCGTGTAACCTGCAGGACCCGAACCAACAATAAGGCATTTTACTATTCCATTTTTCTCACTCATCTTTTCATTTTATTAGTCGCGCAAAAGTAATTTTTGTGCGGAATTTCTTTCTGTCTGGAACAGTTGAAGAGTAAGTATGGTTTTGCTAACTTGGATTTAAATATTCGATGAAGTCAAATCTAAACGTTTATTAGTTACTCAAAGTTAATGCGACAGAACCTGGAAGTCAGTTTGCAGCTAATGCAATGCAGGAATATTTTGTTCAAAAAAAATGTAATTCAAGAATTTACAAAACCATCTACACCAGAATAAAATAATACAATTGGCTAGGGGTCATTTTACCTTCCTGAAACAATCAGACTTTTTGGAATTAAATTAGTGCCTATCGGGTGATATTAATCACATTGAATGAGACATCGAGAGTAACCATAGTTCTATTTGCATCTGCGTACAAATCTATTTCTCCCCTATGTCAGTCAATTAAGTCTTTAATGTGATCGTTTCGATCTAGAAATAATAAATCTTCTTTTTTATTGAAGTATACTTTTCTTTCTTCACCTCCGGTAAAAAAATGGTCCTTATAATCTCCGGAATCTCTTTGATATGTTCCTGCTGGGGAGACAGCGTGACCAAAGCCGCACTCGAAATCATCTTGTTCGACGCTTAACCTATCGCTTAAAAAATGAAAGGTTAATCCACAACCATCTTCTAAAGTGTCAACTTTATTGTAAAAAATTGCTGATTCGTTTTGTATCTCTAATCTGATAAATAAGCTACCCGAATTGTAAGAGGGCCCCCCTCTATTGACATTAAGATAGAGAAGAATAGTACTATCTGTTTCTGGATAGATTATTATCGAACCAAAGCCACTCTCTTCCGTTCCCTTGCCATAACTGTAATATCCAGCATATTTTTCAGTTAGGAGGTTTTCTCTTCCATCAGAGCTTTCTTGAGCAGTCAGATTAAATGAAACCAATAGATAAATCGTTGATATGATGATGATTTTCATAACCGTGTTTCGCTCAAAAATAGAATTTTTTGATTCTTCTTGCACCCGACTAAACAAGGTGGCATTAGAAAGAAGATGCATCTATACTCATTACTAGAACTCCACTTTCCTGTTTTGAACTATACTTCGAATATATTTTTTTGATCTTATCATAGATTAAACAGCATCTCAGCTAATTCAGCAGTTCTACAGGCATATCCAAATTCGTTGTCATACCAGCCAATGACTTTGGCTAAGTTCCCATTGACCGTAGTTAGTTTTGAATCAAATATACAGGAGTGTGAATTACCAATAAAATCAATTGAAACTAAAGGTTCATCACTATACTGCAAAACTCCTTTCATTGAGTTATTGGAAGCTTTTTTCATTTGATCGTTTAGTTCCTCTGACGTCGTTTTTTGATGTAAAACTACAGTCAAATCTGTTAATGACCCATCGGGTATGGGCACGCGAAGGGCAATTCCGTCAAGCTTGCCGTTTAAGTGGGGAAGCACATTACCTACAGCAGAGGCAGCTCCTGTGGAGGTCGGAATAATTGACATACTAGCTGCTCGTGATCTTCTCCAGTCTCGATGAGGAGCGTCTTGCAGACTTTGATCCGCAGTAAAAGCATGAACCGTGCTGATGAAACCTTTTTCAACTCCGAAGGCATTGTCTAAGACTTTAATCATTGGAGCGAGGCAATTGGTGGTGCAAGAGGCATTGGAAACAATAATGTCACTTTTAGCTAATGAATCGTGATTTACTCCGATGACGACCGTTTTTATATCCCCTTTACCAGGGGCCGAAATGATAACTTTTTTTGCCCCTGATTCAATATGTTTGAACGCACTTTCTTTTGTGACAAATCGTCCCGTTGATTCAATAACGATATCAACAGAAAGTTCGGCCCATGGCAATTGAGATGGATCAGCGATGCTAAGCATCTGAATCTTTTTAGAACCAACATGCAGTTCATCGTCTACTACTTCAATCTTCGTTAATAAAGAGCCATGGACTGAATCAAACTTAAATAAATGACCCAGCATTGCTCCATCCGCAAGATCGTTTATTGCAACTATTTCGACTTCTGACATCAACAATAGCCGCCTCAATGTTAATCGACCTATACGGCCAAAACCATTTATTACCACACGCATTTTTCTGCCCATTCTGTGTATATTTAGCGAACAAATTTAGCGCTTATAGTATAAAACACTAAAAGTATCTTTATGTCTTTGTTGAAAAATCTTGGATTATGTTAAAATCAATAGCCTTTTTGGCGTTCGCACTCATATTACAAACAGAAATATTTGGACAGACTTTAGAAGATGATTTTGAAGGCAACGGCAATATTTCCTCTTGGTTTGGCGATGATTGTGTGATTAATACCGCCTTCGCTAATCCTGTTCAAAATGGGTTGAATACTTCGGCAAATGTATTAGAGTATAATGATCAAGGTGGAACTTGGGCAAACGTCCGATTTGATGCGGAAGAAAATTTTAATCTTTCGACAAGATATGTATATAAAATTAAGGTATTTCTCCGAAGCAACTCCGTCTCGGGAGCATCCCCAAATCAAATTTCCATGAAGCTTCAGAACAATGAACTAAACGAACCATGGGCCACACAAACTGAAATAATTAAGCCTATTACTCCAGATGTCTGGCAGGTTTTGACATTTAATTTCAAAAACGACCCTTTTATTAATTTAGATGGCGCATCACCCGATCCAATCCAACGCAATGATTTGAATCGAGTCGTATTTCAAATAAATGGAGAGAATAATTCAGATTTAGTCGTTGCCTATTTGGATGATTTCGAATACATCGATGAAATTGAAGTACCAGTGTCTAACTATGTTTACGATATGCTTGTTTGGTCCGATGAATTTGATAAAAATGGGGCTATCGATATCTCTAAATGGCATCACCAGACTCTCCTACCAAATGGCTACTCTTGGTATAATAATGAGGTTCAACATTATACTGATCGTATTGAAAACTCATTCATATCAGATGGCCACTTAACTATCATGGCAGTCAAAGAACCATACACTGATCAAGGGCAAACTAAACAATACACTTCGGCAAGGATTAACTCAAAGTTCGCGTTCACCTATGGAAAGGTGGAAGTTAAGGCAAAGCTTCCTTC
>CALKOP010000168.1 GCA_938091155.1 uncultured Flavobacteriales bacterium
CTGAACACTTAGATCAAGATTACTAACCAACTTCCAATCCTTATCCTGCGCCAATAGTTGTGTCGGTATTGCAATTAATAATATGTAAGCAAAGAGTCTCAATGTGGCTCAAGTTAAGATTTTGAGGCTACAACTAATATCGACTCTAAATATTCTCTCGAATTTGACAATCTGGGGACTTTATTTTGCCCTCCTAACTTACCCCTTTGACTCATCCAATTATAGAAAGTTCCCTTTGGAACATGATGCATTCTGGGCATCTGCAATACCTTATCCAGGTATCTTTTTGCCTCATAATCACTGTTTACAGATTTCAAGGCATTGTCTAACATTACTGTGAAGTACTCCCAGTCACTAGGCTCTTGATCAAATTCAACGGCCCATTCATGAGCCCCAGCTTCTTTATCATCCATATGTATAGGAGCAGCGGTAAATTCTTTAACCAAGGCTCCCGTCTTTTCACATGCCAACGAAATGGCCTTTTCTGCATTTTCAACAATCAACTCCTCCCCAAAAGCATTAATAAAATGCTTGGTCCGACCGCTAACCTTTATTCTATAGGGTTCTAGGGTAGTAAAAACCACCGTATCACCAATTAAGTAGCGCCATAACCCACCAGTAGTAGTAATCACAAGGGCATAATTCACTCCAATTTGAACTGCATCAAGTTGAATTGTAATTGGGTTCTCTTCCCCATATTCGGACATGGGCATGAATTCATAGAATATCCCATAATCTAGCATTAATAAAAGATCATCACGTTTTGTGTCGTCCTGTATGCCCAAAAACCCTTCCGATGCATTGTAGGTTTCTGAATAATTGACTCTGTCCTGGCCACCAATTATTTTGTCAAATGCAGACCTGTATGAAGAGAAGCTTACACCCCCATGGACATACCATTCTAAGTTTGGCCATACATCTATAATTCTATCCTCACCTGTTTTCTCAAGAACTCGCTTTAGCAAGACTAACATCCAACTTGGCACACCAGATATGTTTGTAATATTTTGTTTTACGGTAATATCAATTATTTGCTCAATCTTATCTTCCCAACTCGGATTCAAGGCAATGTCATTGTCCGGTGTTCGATGCAATGAGGCCCAAAACGGAAGATTCTTTAGAATAATGGCACTTAAATCTCCGGTATAACTGCCTTCGTTTAACGGAACAAAGTCAGAGCTACCACCCATCGCTAAACCTCTACCTTCCATCAATTTAGATTCAGAAAACTCATTGTAGTATAATGACATTAAATCCTTTCCGCCCTTGTAGTGACAGTCTTCCAGGGATTCTTGACTTACTGGAATAAACTTGCTCTTATCGCTAGCAGTACCACTTGATTTAGCGAACATGGTAATTTCCGTAGGCCAAAGCACATTCTGCTCTCCTCGAATAATTCTCTCTATATCATTCTTAAAACCGTCATAGCCCTGAATTGGCACTCGTTTCTTGTATTCATCAAATGATTTGATTTCAGAATACTCATATCGTCTTCCCCACTCCGTGTTTTTAGCGGTATCCATAAGGTGTTGAAACCAATCATTTTGAACATCGTGCGGATACTTGATGAAGAGTTCAATTTGATGTATTCGCTTTTTAATATACCAGCCAAATATAGAGTTGATTATTGCCACTACTTTCTATTATTAATGCGAATATGTGCGATATGATTAAATGAAGATTGATTCATTTGACTATTTCTTCGCGAAAAAATTCATTAAATCATTTATCGGTAATGCGTTAAGACAAAACTCTTTTACTAGACCACCTTTTCTAGCAGCCATTACCCCAAATCGCATGTGATCGAAACCTTCAATTCGATGTGCATCAGGGTTTATGCTTATCATGACTTCTTTCTCCATGCAATAAGGTATCCATTTCCAATCTATGTCTAACCTCATTGGATTCGCATTGAGCTCAATTGCAACTTCATTCGAAGCGCATGCGTCTATCACTTTTTTATAATCAATAGGATATCCTGGCCTGCTTAACAAAAGCCGCCCTGTAGGATGCCCTAATATTTTAGTATATGGATTCTCAACTGCCTTGATAAGTCGGCTCGTAGCCGTATTCTCATCCATTTTCATGGCGCTATGTATAGAGGCTACGATAAAATCAAATGATTCTAAAATGTCCTTTTCGTAATCTAAATCACCATTAGTGAGTATATCAGACTCTATACCCTTCAAAACCCTAAAGGCACCAAGTTCATTGTTTAGCAGCTCAATTTCCTCGTGTTGACGTTCCACTTCATCTAGTCTAAGTCCACCGGCATAAACTGCAGTTTTACTATGATCAGATATTCCGAAATATTGATATCCAGTCGATTTTAAATATTCAGCCATTTGGCGCAACGAATGGATACCATCACTATATGTACTGTGATTATGAAGACATCCCATCAAATCTTCAACTGTGATAAGATCCGATGGTTCATATTTGGACGCCCATTGAAATTCTGACAATCCCTCGCGCATTTCAATCGGAATCAATGAAACTCCCAAATCGCTATATACCTTATCTTCTGAAACAAATGCATCTATATTGATTTGACTCAAATGCTCTTGTGTAGCAGAGCGTTTAAACGTTTCTAGCTCAAAAACGAACTCATCTACTTCATCAAAACTGATTGAGATCTTATGTTCGATTTCAGGAACTTCAGAAACTCCGCAGGTTATGAAGTCAATTTGTTCCAGAGTTAAACTCTTTCTTGCTGCATGCCCAACAACCGCAATCTTTCCATTTGGATTTTTCTCAATTACCCAATGGATCACTTCATTAATTATTGGCTCAACGGTTGCATAATGAAAACTATGCTTATGCTCCATCATGAATTCGATGGATGCCTTTACCTGTGCCTGTGTTTTCTCTCCAAATCCTTTTAAGTCTACTAATCGATTTTCATTACAGGCATATAATAATTCACCTGTTGACTCAATCTCCAGTTCCTTCCAAATAAGCCTCACTTTGCTTGGTCCAATTCCTTTAATTCCAAGCATTTCAATGACGCCTTTAGGTGTCTTATCGATCCAGTCTTCCAAATAGAGCATTCTCCCTGTATCCAATAGCTCTTCTAATTTTGGAATTAAGTTATCTCCCAGTCCAGAAATTGTCCCATAGCAGTCTGGATCAATTTCTTCAATCAAATCTGGAAACTTCCCTATTTGAAATGACGCATTTGCATAAGAACGTACTTTGAATTTATTTTCTTCGTGCAACTCCATTAGTTGCCCACATAACTTAAAGTACGATGCGATTTCTTTATTTTCCATGCTTTCTGATCTGCTTTTTAAGTCTTGTTGGCGAAAATAATCTTCTATCTCAGGAGTGTTTTCCTTTTGAGGAGACTACATATTTGGCGAATATGCCTGAATCCGTATCTAACAAAGCTGTTTGCGGTGGAGTTTTCGGTAGCAACAGATATGTCTATTTATTTGGCGGAATTGACACCTCGAAAGCGTATGCAGGAATTCACTCTAAATGTTGGAGATATGATATAGAAGCAGATTTATGGGAGTTACTTCCTAATCTGCCAGACTCAACTCATCGAATTGCGGCCTCGGCCAATTATCTGAATGGAATTATTTACATAGTCGGTGGATACGAGGTGTTACCGAGCGGTAATGAAATCTCATTGAATTTTGCTCATAGATTCGATTGTGAATCAAATCAATTTCTTTCCAATGCCGCACCATTACCAAAAGCCATCGATGATCATGTTCATTGCCTTTGGCGTGATAGCGTTCTACTTATAACAACCGGCTGGAGTAACACTGGCAACATGGCACTAGTGCAGATGTACAACCCAACAACTGACCATTGGACTGCACAAAATCAAATTTGGAATTTCTCTCGATACAGTTCATTTGGTGCGTCTGGAATAATAGTGGGCGACACTTTATTTTATCTTGGTGGCGCAGCGTCTAATTTTGGATTCCCGATACAACCAATACTTAGAAAAGGTGCGATAGGGAAGGATAACCCCCTCGATATAATCTGGAGTGATATGGATATCGATTTAGGCATGACTCCTTATCGCTCTGGGGCAATATCTATTGATGGGGGCCCTACTTGGATCGGTGGCAGCAATAATACCTACAACTACGATGGGGTAGCGCACGATGGTGCAGGAGGAGTCGATCCATCGGCAAAAATCCTGCAATACATGAATCATAATTTAAGTGCATCTGAGTGCAGCACTGCCAGCATGGATTTAAGAGGTTTAGCTTGGTTTCCAGAACATGGTGAGTTATATGTGGCGGGTGGAATGTTGGAAAATCAACAAATCAGTGATCAACTTTTTCGTTTAACCATTGGTAGTTTGTCGGCTAAAAGTCCTGACCCCAATAATGACACATTTCAAGTGTTCCCAAACCCTACCAGCGGTGCATGTGTTTTTCAAAGTTCACATTTAGTCGATTTGACTATTTATACTTTAAGTGGCGCAGAGATTGAGCATTATTGTGCTGTTTCTAAAAAGTAGTTGAAATTCTCATCGGGTGTATATCTTGTTACAACCAGCCAAAATGATCACATTGAAAATCAAAAAGTCATTGTGACTAAATGAAAAAAGCCCCTATCGAAAACATCGACAGGGGCCTCTTTAATGTTTTATTTATTAATGTATTTCGATATCGAAAGGCAAGCTGGCTTGAATACCTTCCATCGATTTAACCTCCTCGATTTTCTTTACCCATTTGTATTCCTCACCAAACACCCATTCACCAACTTCAGCCTTTGCGCCACCGCTCAGTTCCTTAATGAATGTTTCCCATGGATCTTTCTTTTCAGGTAGCTCAATCAATTTATAATCTTCTAATTCGGCTTGCGATGCAGCATAGTCGATCGCATTGTTTAGTGATCCAATTTCATCCACCAAGCCTATCTCAATAGCATCCGAACCAAGCCAAACTCTACCTCTAGCAATGGAATCTACCTGTTCAACTGTCATTCCTCTACCATCAGCAACTCGCGCTACAAATTCATCATATATATTAGAAACACTAGCGTTTAGATAAGCAAGTTCTGCCTCGTCAAACCCGCGTTGCATTGACCCAAAGTCACTATGATCGTGTGTTTTCACCCCGTCAAAAGTGATTCCCCACTTATCAGTTACTAAACCACGCACATCAGGTATCAACCCAAATACCCCAATTGAACCTGTGATTGTATTCTCAGATGCGAAAATTCTGTCTGCATGTGTACTTATATAGTAACCACCACTAGCTGCAACGCTACCAAAAGAAACAACAAACGGTTTTTCCTCGGCAGCTAATTTCGCTTCCCTCCAAATGACGTCACTGGCTAGAGCCGAACCACCGGGTGATGTTACTCTCATTACAATCGCTTTCACATCTTCGTTAGTTCTAGCCTCTCTGATCGCTTTTGCTAGCGTTTCGGATCCAATGCTTTCATCATCACTCTCACCACTGTTAATTCCACCCACCGCATAAATTACCGCGATTTCATCTTTAAGCTCCCAGCTCTTCTCATCATCACTTTTACCTTCCTTTTTGTCATAAGCCTTAATGTATTTTTTCATTGTGATTTGCTCTATATCGTCATCTGAATCAATCCCAAGTTTGGTTCTTAGGTCCGCCAATACTTCATCGTAATAAATAGCATCATCAAACAATCCAAATTCAACTGCATCACTTGGCCCTTTGACAAGCATACCGTTTACGATTGAATCAAGCATCTCAGTTGAGATATTTCTTGACTCAGATATATCCGCGGCCATACCATCCCATATCACGTCTACAATTCTTTGAATTTGCATCTCATTCTCTGGACTCATATTTTCTCTAACGAAGGGTTCAATGGCACTTTTAAACTTATTATCTGGTCCTTTGAGGACAGTAACCCCAACGCCCATTTTATCTAACGTGTTTTTGAAATAAGCAAGCTCTGTTCTAAGACCAAACATCTCCATAAGTCCTTCCTCAAAAATGTATAAATCACTTGCTGAAGATGCTAAGTAATATGCGCTTTGGGTATAAACCTCTTCATAAGCAACCACAAATTTTCCGCTATCCTGAAATGACACTAATGCCTCTCTAACCTCTTCTAATGTTGTAAAGCTTCCGCCAAACACTGACCCTTTCAGATATACACCCTTGATTCTGTCATCCGTTTTTGCTGCATTAATTGCAGCCAAGAAATCATTGATAGCTATTCCCTTATCGTAATCAAACCCTTCTATTTCCAGATTATCAAAAGGTGAAGGAGCAGTTCTTTCTATCAACCTATCTGACATATTGACAACTAGTATAGAGTTGTCATTAATCTTAACCTCTTTACCGCCTTTGTTGGCCATCATCATTGCTGAACCAATTACTCCAGCTAGAATAATTCCCGAAAAGATGAAAATCGCGACAAATGCGAGAATAGTGCCCAATGTTGAGGCGAACATGTATTTAAAAAACTGTCTCATTTTATTATGCTAATTATGTTTTGCTTTGACCGCAAAAGTGAACTTTCGTAGTCACTAATACAGTAGTTCAAATTAATTTTCAAAACAAATGTGCAGTGCATGTAAGTTACAGATGAATACAATTTGACGAATGGTAGAAGAAGTATATAAAGGGGAGAAATTGGAACATACCTATTTATCACTAGGATCGAATCTGGGTGACAGAGCGAGAACTATAGATCTTACCATTGAAAAAATTTCTGAAATGGCAGGAAATTTAATTTCAAAGTCAAAAATTTACGAGACTGAGCCTTGGGGAATGAAATCCAAAGTCTGGTTCTTAAATATTGTCATAGGAATCGAAACGTCCTTATCAGCAAAAGAGCTAATTGATAAATTACTCAATATTGAAATCGATATGGGACGGAATCGTCCGGCTTCCGATACTTATTTGGACCGAGTCATTGACATTGACATTTTGTTTCATGGGAAAACCATTATTGACTCAAAGCAATTGACGATACCTCACCCCAAAATATGCGATCGCTTATTCGTTCTAAAACCATTATGTGATATAGCCGCTAATCTGATCCACCCAGTAAATGGTCAATCGATAAAAACCCTCCTAAATAACTGTGAAGACAATACGGCTCTTATACTATGGAAATGATAGACCATTATAAACATATTGTAATTGAAGGCAACATAGGTGCTGGAAAAACCACTGCCGCCAGATCGATAGCGGCCGATTTAAATGCTAGATTAATTCTTGAGGAATTTGATAACAACCCTTTTCTCACAAACTTTTATAGAGACAAAGAACGATATGCATTTCAAGTAGAACTGCACTTCTTAGCGGAACGATACCAGCAACTGTCTAGGAATTTATTGGGAGACATTTTTCAGGAACACACCGTATACGATTACTTCTTTATTAAGAGTCAAATTTTCAGTACAATAAATCTAATAGAGGATGAGCGCATCCTATTCAATAGCCTGTACCAGATAATGGAGCGTTTTATGCCAAAACCGGATATACTCTTTTATATTCACTGTGATACGGATGTACTTTTAAGGCAAATCACAAATCGTGGTAGAACATTTGAGGCTAACATTCAACCCGAATATCTGAATGCGATTACAACCAAATATTTGTCATTTTTCAAAGAGTGTCGAAGCTTTCCTGTCGTTCTTATTAACACGGAAGGAGTATTAAATGTGAGTAAAGAAATGATCAAATCGACAATTACAGACGCTTTGTCGAGGAATTGGTCCAATGGATTGTCTCAAATATCCCTTTAATCTTAAAGCGTTTACCTCAAAATTAAATGGTTAACCATTTATAAACATTGATTAGTATTGCACCATTAAATGAATTCCGAAACGAACTCAAAGCGTACTAAACGAAAATTAACTAAAATGAGAACTACCTACACTGTAATTGGTATCCTAACCGCAGTTGTTCTTGTATCTTCAGGATGTAATCCATTAAAGAAGATGAACAAGAAACACGGAATGGTTAATTACACCATGACTCCAGATCCACTTGAACTTCACGGAGACTCCGTATCAATTGACGTAAGTGGAAGATATCCAGCAAAATTTTTCCACAAAAAGGCAGTTGCTAATGTAACTCCGGTAATGAAGGATGCGGAAACTGGTGCAATTGTCAAAGAATTTGAAACCATCAAACTTGTAGGTGAGAAAGCCACAGGTGAAGGAACAAAAATCATGAAAGCTTCAGGCGGTTCATTTAGCGTAAGCAATAAGATTGCTTACGAATCTGCAATGGAGAATGTTGATCTTGAAATCCTTGTCGAAGCAGGTTTTAAATCAAAGACTCAATCTTTTGATCCTGTACCTTTTGGAAAAGGTATAGTAACTACTCCATTGCTAGTACAAAGTGATGAGATGCCAATTTTAGGAGCAGACAACTTCACAAAAACAAGTCCTCGATCAATTGATGCTGAAATCAACTACGACATCCAATCTAGTAGCGTAAAACCTGCTGAGTTAAAAGCAGAAGACATGATTGCTGTTGGAGAGTTCATGGATAAGGGTATCACGTATGAATACACTTGGAAATCCGTAAACATTACTTCCTTCGCTTCTCCTGATGGAGAAACAGCCCTGAACGAAAATCTTGCTTCTGAAAGAGCTAATAACGCAGCTAAGGCTTTGATGAATATGTTCGGCAAGCGTAAAATAGATGCTGGAAAAACAGAAGGATTGTACAACAAGACTCCAAAGGGTGAGGATTGGGATGGATTCAAATCAAAACTAGAAGCCTCAAGTATTGAAGATAAGGATCTAATAGTCCGAGTTCTTGGAATGTACAGTGATGACAAGAAGCGCGAAGAAGAGATAAAGAACATGGCTAAGACCTATGTTGTGCTCGCTGAGCAAATCTTACCTCCACTTAGACGATCAGTTATCTCTTTTAAGGCAGAGGAGAAAGCTAAATCAAACGAAGAGTTAAAGAAGCTTGTTAAAGAGAATCCATCTGAGCTTACTATGGAGGAAATTCTTTATACAGCGACTCTTTATAATGATCTTAATCAAAAACTAGAAGTTTTTATGGCAGGTCAAAAAGTTCATCCTACTGACTGGAGAGGACACAATAATATAGGTTGTGTTTATGTTCAACAGAATAAAGTAGAAGCTGCAAAAACAGAATTCGAAAAGGCAAGTAAAGCTAGCGCTACTGAAAAAGTAGTTATGAATAATATGGGAGTTGTTACCCGATTAATGGGAGACAGAGATGCTGCAATGGGATACTACGAAAAGGCTAAAGGAGCTGGAAAAGAAGTCAATTATAATATTGGCATCCTAAACATCATGGATGGTAAGTACGAAGATGCGGTAAGCAACATGTCAGGAATGAATACATTTAATTCAGCTCTTGCTCAAACGCTTAACGGCAACACTGACGGCGCTTTAAATACTATTGAAGCTTCTAATGCAAAAGCTAGTGCTGAGGCTTACTATTTAAAGTCAATAATTGGAGCTAGATCTAGCAACAAGGACATGGTAGTGAATAATTTAAAGGCTGCTTTTGACAAAGATGGCGACCTTAAGACTAAAGCGAAGAAAGATGCAGAATTCTTGGACTACCGAGAAGATGCAGATGTTTCAGGACTTTGGAACTAAGAAAAATATTAAATAAAAAAAGTCAGCTATTGTAGCTGGCTTTTTTTTTTGCCGTTTACTCCAACTGGAAATTACCAGTTTCATATTCTCTTATATTTGTCCAGCAACATCCAAAAGCATGAAGAAATTATTTACCACCTCTATTTTAGCTACCGCATTATTTAGTTTTCAATCTTGCGAAAAGTGCGCGACTTGCGAAACGCTAGAGGATGACCCAAATGCACTGTCTGAAACAAGAAGTACAGAAATTTGTGGACGCGGACGTAACTTCACAGATCAGGTAACTATATATGAGAGAAGCAACTGGGAGTGCACTGAAAACTAACTATTCTTAGGTATATAATCTCCTTCTGATTTCCCACAGCACTATCCCAGTGGCTACAGAAATGTTCAGGCTATGTTTAGTGCCGTCTTGCGGAATTTCCACAACTGCATCACTTGAATCAATGGCAGCCTGACTTACACCATTTACTTCATTACCGAGTATAATGGCGACCTTTTTAAAGGTTGGCATCTTATCTATTGCCATTGAATTCTCTGATTGCTCAGCGCTCAGAATCATGTATCCATCTTCCTTGCAATGATAGATGGCATCCAAAACATTTTCCTCATAGGACCATTTAACACTGTCCGTAGCTCCTAGGGCCGTTTTTTGTATTTCCCTATGCGGTGGCCGTCCAGAAATCCCACAAAGGATTAGTTCCTCTATTCGAAAGGCATCCGAAGTTCTAAAAACAGATCCAATATTCGACATGCTTCGTATGTCATCCAAAATGATACGTATTGGAGCCTTTTCAATTTTCTTAAATTCAACCACGGACAATCTGTCTAATTCGTTATTCTTAAGCTTTCTGTTCATAATTTATAATAAATGCCTGTGGTATAAATTAAACCAATCCTCTCGACTTTTTAATTTTACTAGATTCCACTATGAGCAAAGAATCCGAAAAAAAAACGAAAACTAAAAAGGAGACTCCTTTGATGCAACAATATTATAGCATCAAAGCAAAGCATCCTGGAGCATTACTATTATTTCGGGTTGGTGATTTTTACGAAACATTTGCTGAAGATGCTATAAAAGCCTCCAAAATTTTAGGCATAGTTCTTACCCAACGCAAGAATGGAGCGGCATCCTCTGTAGAACTTGCTGGATTTCCACATCATAGCATAGAGGTTTATCTCCCAAAATTGGTGCGGGCTGGAGAACGAGTTGCAATTTGCGATCAATTAGAAGACCCAAAAATGACAAAAACCATTGTCAAAAGAGGGGTTACTGAATTGGTCACTCCGGGAGTTGCCTTAAATGATCAAATACTAGAAAGCGGTAAGAATAACTACTTGGCCGCTATACATTTTGGGGCAAGTTCTATGGGCGCAGCATTTGTGGACATTTCTACTGGCGAATTTTATGCTGCTGAAGGTTCC
>CALKOP010000169.1 GCA_938091155.1 uncultured Flavobacteriales bacterium
AATCAATAAATACACAATGGAACTTCGATATCCGTTCTCATTAAGTCAGAGTTTTACTGCTTATGGCCTGGCATTTGCAGAAGCGGGAAACAGTTGGTCTAATTTCAACTCATTCAATCCATTCGAAGTGTACAAATCTACAGGTATCGGAATTCGCATCTTTTTGCCAATGTTTGGTCTACTAGGAGTAGATTGGGCGTACAGACTTGACGATACCAACAATCGCGCTGATTTCAACTCAGGTCTGAACGCACAGAGATCTAGATTCCACTTCACACTTGGTTATCAGTTCGGAGATTTATAAATCATAAAATGATGAAAGCAAATATTATAATCGTCACTATCCTGATCTTCATTGCAAGTTTCGCAATGGGTCAACGCTATGCGTTTATTGACACAGACTTTATTCTCGAGCAAATTCCCGCCTACCAAGAAGCACAAACTGAAATTGATGCGCAAGCCGAAAAATGGCAAAAACAGATAGAAGCTCGATACGATGAAATTGAACAGATGTATACAGCTTACAAGGCGGAGCAGGTACTTCTGACACCAGAAATGCGAAAGAAGAGGGAAGATGAAATAATTAAAAAAGAAAAGGAAGCCAAAGACTTTCAGCGAGAAAAATTTGGCGTAGAGGGTGAGCTATTTAAACTTAGGCAGGAACTTATTAAACCAATTCAAGAATCAGTGTTTGACGCAGTGAGAAAAATGGCAGAGCAAAAGAGCTACGCTGTAATCTTTGATAAGGCCGCTTCTAGCTCCGCAATCATTTATTCTAACCCTAAATATGACCAGAGCAAAGAAATTCTACAAAGACTCGGATTTACTGAGGCAACAGAATAATATTACTGCTTTATTTGCAAACATAAATTTATCATGATGAGATATTTAACATTACTGGCACTGTGCCTAACGATTGGATTTGGACAACTAAGCGCTCAATCTAAAATGAAGTTTGGACACATCAATTCTCAAGTGTTATTGGAAGCGATGCCAGAAAAGGTTCAAGCTGACAAGGCTCTAGAAGCGTTTGCCATGCAACTTGAAAAGCAACTTCAGACAATGAGTACGGAATGGGACTCAAAAGTTCAGGATTATCGGGCCAATGAGGCCGTAATGTCTGACATCATTGCTCAGACTAAAGCGGAAGAAATTCAGCAATTAGAGCAACGTATTCAGAGCTTTCAGCAAAATGCCCAACAATCTATCGGTAAAAAAGAAGCCGAGGTCTATCAGCCTATCTTAGATAAGGCCCAAGAAGCCATTAAGGCTGTATCGAAAGAGGGTGGCTATAACTATGTCTTTGATTCAAGTTCTGGAGCATTACTATATCAGCCCGAGGGAGAAGATATTCTAGACCTTGTGAAAAAGAAACTAGGAATAACTGGACCTCCTCCTGCACCAACCGAATAATGTAAATCCTGACCCTTGAGTCAGGATTTTTTTTGCTTTGAATAATCAACCTATTGGCATATTTGACTCAGGAGTCGGTGGTCTAACCATTTGGCAACATATCAATGAGGTTCTGCCAAAGGAATCAACAATTTATATTGCAGATAGCATTAATGCTCCATATGGTGAAAAGTCCACAGCTGAGATAAAGGCTTTAAGTATTTTAAGCACTGAAAGACTTCTTGAACTTGGAGCCAAGATTATTGTTGTGGCTTGTAATACAGCGACTACGAACTCGATTAAGCATCTAAGAGCTAATTTCAAAGTGCCCTTTGTAGGGATAGAGCCCGCTACTAAGCCAGCGGCTATTAATACCAAAACTGGAAAAATTGGTATTCTCGCCACTAAGGGAACATTAGCTAGTGAGTTGTTTTTAAACACATCAAAGCAGTTCAGAGGATCTGTGGAAATTTTTGAAACCATAGGGACCGGACTCGTTCAGATTGTGGAATCTGGTCGATTTTCAGAGGCTACACCACTGCTTAAGGATTACTTAACACGAATGATTGATGCTGGAGTAGATAACATTGTTCTTGGCTGTACACATTATCCTTTTCTAAAAGACGTAATGAAGGAAATTGTTCCATCTTCAATTACGATTATTGATTCGGGGCAGCCCATAGCACAAAGAACTAAGAACTTAATAAATGAGTATCAAATTCATGCTTATGAAGCAAACCAGCCTGAACATCAAATTTTGACCTCGGGGAACTTGGAAACATTATCCGCAATTATTTCACGTTTTCATAATGTGAAATTCCATTTGGGAAAATTCTGATTTTACTTTTTAAACCATTGCGAATACTTGAGATAATTGGCCGCAATCCGTTCAATTTCTCCCTCTCTCAGTTCTTTTGAGATCGACTTTATAAACTTAGCAGGCACACCAGCATATAACGATCCTTCCTTAACGTGTGTTCCTTCTAACACCACCGCACCAGCTGCGATAACTGATCCCAATTCAATAAGGACATTATCCATGACAATCGCACCCATTCCGATAAGGACATTATCTTGTATTTCGCAACCATGCAAAATGGCATTATGTCCAATAGATACATTGTTACCTATGATGGTCTTGGTTTTGTTGTAAGTACAATGAACCACAGCTCCATCTTGAACGTTCACTTTGTTTCCAAAACGTATTGCGTTTACATCAGCTCGAACGACAGCATTAAACCAGAACGAGCACATGTTGCCACATTCAAAATTTCCCACAACAGTTGCATTTTCAGCGAGAAAACAATCGTCTCCAAAGCGTGGGTATTTATTTTCTACAGGTAAAATCAAGGCCATGATTACTTAATGTTTTTGACGAAGTTATGGTAGATGCTAATTGTAACTTTGTTGTTTATGATTGATATGAGCGAAAAGACACTTCCCTTTATGATTTACGCTGAGGTTACTCCAAATCCAGCCACCATGAAATTTGTTGCTAATCATATATTAGCTGAAAATGGTAATGTGTACGAGTTTAAATCCGAATCTGATGCGACACCGAGCCCTTTAGCTCAACGCCTCTTCAGTTTTCCATTTGTTACGGGTGTTTTTATCGCTCAGAACTTCATCACTATAAGTAAAATTGATACTATCGAGTGGGACGAAGTCATGTTAGAAATTCGGGAATACATGAGTAACTACTTAAATGCAGGGCAACCGATATTAACGGAATCTGCTCAAAGTTCAGCTCAAAACATAGAATCTGATGAGAACAACGGCCAGACCGATCATAAAGTTGCTGATGGCCCAATAGAAGAACAAATTGTTGAGATACTTGATGATTATGTAAGACCTGCCGTGGAAGGTGACGGTGGGGCAATCCATTTCAAATCGTTTAATGATGGAAAACTAACTGTGGTATTGAAAGGTGCTTGTAATGGTTGCCCTTCATCTACTGTGACTTTAAAGTCTGGAATTCAAGCCTTATTTGACCGAATGCTCCCTGAAGTAAAGGAAGTTATTGCGGAAGAATAGTGTTAGCCCACACTGCGTTAGCTCGATATAATTAGAACAATCCACCGATTTTTAGGACATTGTTCTTCAGATGTAGCGCATACTATTTGTTTTATTCTTATTAACTTCTTGCCTCATTGCCGAGGCGGGACATTTAGTTGGAGGTGAAATTTCCTATTATCAGGTAGGTGGAGACACCTATGTCATTAACCTCCGAATATATCGAGATTGTAATGCTTCAGGACCGCTTGTTGTAACCAAATTTGATTCTGCAGTCAACATTTCCATATACGATGCCTCCAATAATGAATTAATAAGTGTAGTTAATATTTTTAAACCACTCGACAGCACAAGGGTACCGCTTGTCCTAGCCATACCTTGTTTATCAAATCCACCTGACATTTGCATTCTAGAAATGGTGTATACGGACACAATAATTATTGATATTCCACCTAATGGAGTTCACCTGGTAAATCAACGATGTTGCCGAACTCCTAGTTCATTGAACATCGTAAATCCCAGTCAATATGGGTCTACCTACTCCACCTATATACTTGGTTATAAACTATTTACAAACAACAGCTCCCCAGAATTCAATCAAGTCCCTCCAATCGCTTTGTGTGTTGGAATTTATTTAGAATTAGATTATTCGGCAACAGATCCTGATTCTGACAGCCTGTACTTTGATCTTTGCACACCCTTTCATGGGGGCGGTTCAGGATTCAGTAATGGCGTCCCTCAGCCCGACACGCCTGCTGCCCCACCATTTGATACTGTAGCATGGTCCAGTGGTTTTAATAAAGGGTATCAACTATCCGCTTCCCCAGCATTTATTATTGACCACTCTAAAGGATTAATTACTGGAAGACCAGACCAAATTGGCACATACGCTTTTGGTGTCTGTGTATCGGAATTTAGAGATGGATTAAAACTAAGCGAAAACAAAAGAGATTTTCAAATGGAGGTCACTTCTTGTGATGTTGAGGCAGCAGCGGCAATTGATAGTGCAGTCGAGGAATGTATTGGTCTACAGATTCAATTCTATAATAAAAGCACATTGGGAGAATACTTTTATTGGGATTTTGGAGATCTAACTACGATCAATGACACCTCTACGAGTAGCACCCCAATCTATACATATCCAGATACTAGCTTCTGCACAATCCGGCTTATCGCAATTGGAGAAACAGGGTGTTCGGACACATCTTATTTCACCTATCATGTAAGGCCAAAAATCATTCCTGAGTTTGAAGTCCCTGCCCCTCAATGTTTTGAAGGCCATAGTTTCGATTTTAAACATGCGGGTCATGCCAAAAACAGTACCTATAAATATTGGGTAATCCAAAACGATACTCTTATTATAGAACCGGATCAAATTGGAATATTCAATCAACAATTCCCGAATCCTGGCTCACATATTGTCCAATTAGTTTACGAAGATTTCGGTTGCGTGAAGATTCAGTCTGACACGATTGGCTTGTTTAATAAGCCTACTATGTCACTGGTTCAGCCATTTAGTGCCATGTGTAGTCCATTCAATCAATTATACAGTGTTGATACAGAAAATGCAGAGAAGCGCAGTTATTAGTGGTTTGTAGATAACACGCTCGTATCTAAAGAGGAAAATCCAATGATTATCGTTCAACAATTTGGTCTTTTTGATCTTCGCATACGATTAACGACTGACTCTTTATGTGAAGACACAATCGAAATCAACTATCCAGATCACATTGAAGTAAATGAACAACCTGTTGCAAATTTTACAGTAAACCCAGTCGTTGCAGATATGTTTGAACCAAATTTTACGCTATTTGACAGTAGCCACAATTTTAGCAGTAGTCAGTTTTATTTGGACAGCACGATATTATCTAGCAATGAAGTCGTTGAGTTAGAACTATCAGATACAGGAAACTATGAAGTGAGTTAGATGGCTATAAATGACAACGGATGTAGAGATACGCTCGTTAAATCAATACGGGTTGCACCCCGTTACTTAGTTTATATACCAAATTCGTTTGCTCCGAATGCCGATGGGATGAACGATCTTTGGTTTCCAAAAGTTTTTGTTTCAACCGATTATTACCTTAGTATTTGTGATCGTTGGGGGCACCTTGTGTTCGAGTCTAATAACGCCTCACGCGGTTGGGATGGAACAGGTCATTTATCTGGTTCAGATAGCCCACAAGGACTATATCATTACCAAATTGACGCTACCGACTTGAACGATAAAGCGTACCAATATACTGGAACAATTACCCTGTACAGATGAGCTATCCAAAGTCTTCTAGAGTCCCAGCAAGACCTTTTCTGGTTCTTTACCGCCAAACAGCATCCAAGCAGGGTTTTCGAGCATCTGCTTGACCTTCACTAGGAAGCTTACTGATTCTTTACCATCAATAATGCGGTGATCGTAAGATAGAGCCACATACATAATTGGTCTAATTACTACTTCACCATTTATGGCAACTGGTCGTTGCACAATGTTATGCATTCCAAGAATCGCACTTTGTGGTGGATTAATAATTGGAGTACTAAGCATAGACCCAAACACGCCACCATTAGTAATTGTGAAAGTTCCACCTGTCATTTCCTCCAAGGATAATTTCCCGTCTCTGGCTTTAACTGCTAAGGCCTTTATTCCTGACTCGATCTCAGCCAAGGACAGTTGCTCTGCATTTCTCAAAACAGGCACCATTAATCCCTTTGGGCTACTTACTGCTATTCCTATGTCAGCATAATCATGAGACACCATTTCTTGGCCATCGATATATGCATTAATAGAAGGAAATTCATTCAATGCTTCAGTCACTGCTTTGGTGAAAAATGACATAAACCCGAGTCCAATACCATGTTTCTCCTTAAAAGCTTCTTTATATTTCTTTCTAAGGTCCATTATATAGCTCATGTCAACTTCATTGAAAGTGGTGAGCATGGCTGTTTCGTTCTTCACAGAAACTAAACGTGTGGCAATTTTCCGTCTTAAACTTGACATTTTCTTGCGCGATTCGTCTCTACTTCCTCCCCATCCCGTCATATCAGATGCGGTATCCAATCCTCCTGCAAGATAGGTTTCAACATCAATTTTAAGGATTTTACCACCGTGCCCCGACCCCGATATTTTCGATGCAGAAGCTTCACTATCTTGTATCATCGCCTTGGCTACTGGGGTAGCTTTTGCATCTCCTAGACCAACTTTCGTATCACTTGTGGTAGACTTAGGTTGTTCTTTTACAGGACTAGACTCTGCATCTTTTGCTGGTTCAACAGAAGCAGGCTTAGGTTCTGGTTTTACT
>CALKOP010000170.1 GCA_938091155.1 uncultured Flavobacteriales bacterium
TGTGGCTTATAGATATGTAAGAGTTTGCATCAGGTAGATAAGGTGCGCCCTGTTCGTTTCTGTTTATCTGAACATTTCTTTTAAGTGCGGAACTTGCCAAATAGTCAGCGCATTTTAATTGAAGTTGCCTTCTATCCGAAAGAAGGGAACTCGGATCAAAATTGAAGTCAAGTGTATTCATCTGGGTTATACAGATAATACTATCGTTATCGGATCGAAACTTTTTCAGAATTGAATGGTTGCTCTTTTCGATTGAGGCAAGATTTTACCTTTGCCGAATAAATGTAATTTGATGAACGAAGTTAAAGACACTATGTCCAATAAAGTAAAAGATATTTCCCTAGCCGATTGGGGAAGAAAAGAAATCCTGTTGGCTGAAGCTGAAATGCCAGGATTAATGTCCTTAAGAAAAGAATATGGTGAGGCAAAGCCACTTCAAGGAGCCAGAATTGCGGGATGTCTTCATATGACAATTCAAACGGCAGTTTTAATAGAGACGCTAGTTGAACTTGGTGCGGAAGTATCTTGGTCAAGTTGTAATATTTTCTCTACTCAGGATAATGCCGCTGCGGCAATCGCTAAGTCTGGAATTTCTGTTTACGCATGGAAAGGAATGAATGATGAAGAATTTGATTGGTGTATTGAGCAGACCATCTTTGCATTTAAAGGTGGTAAGCCTTTGAATATGATTCTTGATGATGGGGGTGATTTGACCAATATGGTTTTTGATAAATACCCTGAGTTATGTAAGGGAGTTCGTGGTCTATCCGAAGAGACTACGACTGGCGTGCATCGATTGTATGAGCGCATGAAGAATGGCACATTGGTCATGCCAGCTATTAATGTGAACGATTCAGTTACAAAGTCAAAGTTTGATAATAAGTATGGATGTAAAGAGTCTTTGGTTGATGCTATAAGAAGAGCAACGGATGTAATGATGGCGGGTAAAGTAGCCGTTGTTGGTGGTTATGGTGATGTTGGTAAAGGGTCCGCTGCTTCTTTGCGCGGTGCCGGGGCTCGCGTTATTGTCACAGAAATTGATCCGATTTGTGCGCTTCAGGCAGCAATGGATGGATTTGAAGTGAAGAAAATGATTGACGCTGTTAGTGAAGCAGATATCGTAGTTACGGCAACAGGTAACAAAGACATTCTTCGAAAGGAACACTTTGAAGTGCTGAAGGACAAGGCCATCGTATGCAACATCGGTCACTTTGACAATGAAATTGATGTGGCTTGGTTAAACGAAAACTTTGCAAAAGATGAAATTAAACCTCAAGTTGATATATATACTCGGGCGGATGGAACTCAAATCTTGCTGTTGGCGGAAGGTAGATTGGTGAATTTGGGTTGTGCTACAGGGCATCCATCTTTTGTTATGTCTAATTCATTTACTAATCAAACATTGGCTCAAATTGAGCTTTGGACGAACACAGACAATTATGAGAATAAGGTTTATGTGTTGCCAAAACACTTGGACGAGAAAGTGGCAATGCTTCATTTAGCTAAAATTGGTGTGGTATTGGATGAATTATCAAAGGAGCAAGCGGATTATATTGGTGTCCAAGTGACAGGGCCATATAAGCCAGAGAATTATCGCTATTAATTAGTGTAACATTGAAAATGAAAAGGGGGTCTTGCCCCCTTTTTTAGTTTCTAATACTCAGCCTCAATCCATCAAATGTCGTTTTGTATTGACGCAACGGATAAACCGCTGGACCTCTGACAACCTGTCCATCGAACAGCAACCATTCTGAATCAGAACAATCGTCAGTGCATGTTACATTATTCGAATCTACCCGGATCCTACAGTGGTCAGCAACCATAAAAGGCGCTTGTCTGTCATATGCTGCAATTACATCTATAGTCGACCTGTGAGCGATTATTCCATTGTATCCGCCATTTAAATAAATCCAACCGCCAATAAAATTCAGATCATTGTATTGAGCAAGATTCAGATCAATATCGATATTTACACGAGTGTTTGGAACAGTGTGTTCATCCACTCCATTTCGACACTCACTCAATAAAACCGCGCATATTATAATTGTGACTACTCTTATTCGATTCATTTTCTTAATCTCGAAATATTGTATGACAAAGCTAAACTCAAACTTATTGTTTAAAGTGTTCCTGCTCGGAGTTATTCTTGTTCTCGCCTTTCCAATTAATGGTGAAGCTCAGTCAAGAAAGAGATTACGTGAATTGGAGAAAATGGAGGACACTCATGAAGAGGATGAGGATCAAATGAACGAGGAAGGAAAGAAGCAACATATGAGTATCCAGTCAAAGAGTACTAGAAAACAAATGAAGCGCTATCAGCGAATGAACAAAAGGCACAACAAGAATCGTAAACCTCTTTTTAGAAAAAGATCAAGACATTAAAAAAATGGATGACCCCGGAACTTTAATATATGTAGCATTCTTAGTTATTAGTCTGATTGCAGGCTGGGTAAGAAATAAAAAAAAGAATGCCGAGCAGGCTGCGAATAGCACAGAGCAAGAGCCAAGTGAGGCATTTTCAAAACAAGATATTGCGAATGCAAGAATTAAACAATTAAATGCAGAGAAAGACGCTCAGGAAAGGTTGCGAGAATTGATTTCGAAACCCATTGTTGAAAGTAAAATCAGTCGGAAAAGGTCACTTTCGAAAGAGCTGAAGTCTCGAGATAGGGTTCAAAATATTGAAGAGATCGAGGAAGAGGAAGTAAGCTTTGATGCTAGAAAGGCCTTTATATACAGTGAAATATTTAATGCTCCATACATATGAACAAGATCAAAGTGCTAATCGTAGATGACGAAGAATTAGCCCGAAAAAATCTTGAATTCATGCTTAATGATTCTTTAAGGGTGTTGAGGTTGTGGGTGAAGCTGCAAACGTAAGAGACGCAAAAAGCTTTATAAAATCTAACAAGATTGACCTGCTTTTACTCGATATTGAGATGCCGAATGGGTCTGGCTTCGATTTATTAGAATCGATTAAAGAAAACATTGACATAAAAATAATTTTTGTCACCGCTCATCATGAATATGCATTGAAAGCATTTCGATATAGTATAGTGGATTATTTACTAAAACCAATAAATCCAGATGACCTTCAAGCTGCAGTAAAGAAAATAAAACCCGGGGCAGATTTTGATTCACCAGAAAAAATAGAGTCGCTAATAGAAAACATCCAGAAGCGAGGTGAACGATCAATAAGATAGCATTGGCTTCAATGGAAGGTCTCCAATTCGTCAGTTTGGATGAAATCATGTACTGCGAATCTCAAGATAATTACACTCAGTTTTTTTAACTGATGGTAGGTAGATTATGGTCTCTAAAATAATAAAACACTTCGAAGAGATCCTTGATTCGGATAAATTTTTTGCGTACATCGATCTAATATTATCAATCTGAAATACATTGATAAGTATGTTAAAGGCGAAGGCGGGTTTATTGTGCTTAAGCAAGGGGCATAAATTCTAGTTTCTAGAAGAAGAAAAGAATCGTTTCTCCAACTATTTCAGTATCAATAGAATGGTTAGAAAACCGAATTCTTGGCTCGGTCAACCGTTTTCTAAAGCAAGTTACCTTGTCTTTAAAAACATTAACATCTTTACATCTAGAAAGGACGGTAAAAGCATAAAAAAACCAGTGTGGATAAGGCTTTCAAAGAGTTTAAAAAATTGTTAATCGTATCATTACTTTTTTATCTTTACCCGCCATTTTGCAGGGTTGCCCTTTAATCTTGCTAACCTATCTAAAGACAGCAGTCATGAGAAAACTATTACTAATCACTTTTGGTATCTTTTTTTTCGCCTTAAATACAACAGCACAAGTTGGGCAAGGAGGGATTAAAGCGACAATAACAGACGATACTGGAGAGCCATTACCATTCGCGAACGTCATTGTCAAACAAAATGGAGTTCAAGTTACAGGTGGGCAATCTGATTTTGATGGAATTGTAAACATTAAACCCATTACTCCTGGAACGTACGATGTAGAGATATCTAGTCTCGGTTTTGGTACGAAATTAATTTCAGGTGTGCAGGTCACCACTGGAGTTACTTCCTATTTGCCGAAAGGTCAAACCAAGCTTTCAACTGCAGTGGAAATGTTGGGTGTTGTTGAGGTAATTGCTTATGATAAGCCACTTTTTGAGAAAGGTAGTTCCAAACAGGAGACTATGACTTCCAAGGATATTCAGAAAATGGCCGCGCGTAGCCCATCTGATTTGGCAGCCACCGCGGGCGGAACCTATAGTTCCGATAATGGAAGCAGCGCTTTAAACATTCGGGGTAGTAGGTCAGATGCTAATTATTATTTTATCGATGGTATCAAGGTTAGAGGTAGTTCTGCTATTCCGCGATCATCGATCGATCAAATCACGGTAATAACAGGTGGCCTTCCAGCACGCTATGGGGATGTTACAGGAGGGGTTGTAAGTATTACAACAAAAGGTGTTTCAAATGAATATCACGGAGGAGTAGAGTATTTGACTTCAGGTGTGAAACTTGGTGAGGATACTTATATAGGAACGGATCCATACGGATATAATCTGTTAGAGTTGAGTATTAGTGGTCCCTTTCTTAGCAAAACGGACAGTCTTGGTATTAAACGACCATTGCTTGGGTTTTTTCTCTCAGGAAATTTCACAAGTAATTTAGATCCACGGCCTTCAGCAGTGGGCGCATGGAAAATTAAGGATGATAGACTTGAGTCGTTAAAGGCTGAACCACTAAGACAAGGATTTACTGATAACTCCGTAATTGCAAATACGGACTATTACAGGTTAGATGATTTTGAACGAACACGCGTTCGACCTAATGTGAATAATCGAGGTGCAAACCTCTCGGGAAAAGTCACTGTAGCAACAACTTCTAACACAGATTTGACCTTTGGCGGCAGTTTAAACTATTCAAAAGGGAAAAGATATAATTACAATAGCTCACTCTTAGATTTTGAGAGTTATCCTGAACAAACCAGTGTTGATTGGCGTGTTTATGGTCGCTTTACTCAGAGATTCGATAACGGTCAGAATGCTGATTCTGATGCTTCAGCTTCATTGATAAAGAATGCGTTTTATTCAATACAAGCGGACTACTCTCAAAACATTGATAAGCGATATAATCCAGATCTAAAGGACGACTTCTTTCAATATGGATACATTGGGAAATTTGAGACGTCTCAAACTAGGGACTATGCGATTGGACGAGATAGTACCACAGGGCTTTTTGGGCAAATTCAACAAACAAATCGAGATACATTAATTGCCTTTACGCCCGGTGATGCGAACCCAGAGCTAGCTTCGTTTACTCAACGATATTATGAGCTTAACGGTTGGGAAGGATTCGATGATGAAGGTAATCCGGTTTTTGACCCAGAGAAAGTTGAGGCACTTGCGAATATCAATAATATACAAAGTGGTGGCGGACTTGTGAATGGAGATAATCTCGATGGTAGAGGTAGAAGCCCATATGGTATGTGGCTCTATAATAATGACATTACAAATGGCAGAGGATCTGCCACAGATAATTATTTCGAAAGTATAACGAATCAAGTGCGTGTTACTGCTCAAGGTTCTGCCGACATTAAGAATCATGCATTCATGCTTGGTTTTGAATACGAACAACGTGTAGATAGAGCGTATAGTATGAGCCCACGTGGTTTATGGCAAATCGCTAGATTGAGAGCAAACTCGCATATCAGTGAATTGGATTTTCAAAATCCACAGATTGAATATCCAGGACCATATATTTCGTACTCAAGATTAAACTCATCTCCGGGTGAGTATAGAGGTGATGATCCAAATGAATCACAGTCATTCATTGACTATAACTTGAGAAAAGCAACTGGTTTGAATCCAGACGGCATTGACTTCTTGGACGTTAACGCTATCGACCCAGATTTATATGCAATTGAGTATTTCTCGGCAGATGAACTATACAATGCTGGTAGCTCTTTGGTCTCTTATTATGGATATGACCCATATGGAAACCGTACTCGTGAGAACCCAACTTTTGACGATTATTTTACTGCTCGCGATGAGTACGGAAATTTTACCCGCCCAATAGCTCCTTACCAGCCAATATATGTAGCTGGCTATATAGAGGATAAATTTGAATTCGAAGATTTGATTTTTAATGTTGGCATTCGTGTTGATAGATTTGATGCAAACCAGCAGGTTCTTAAAGATCCATGGGTCTTATTCCCAACTGTTAAGGCAGGTGAACAAGAAGCTCAAGATTTAATGGGTGAAGGGATTTATAAGCCTTCAAATATTGGTGATGACTATGTTGTCTATGTGGATAATGTTCAGAGTCCAAGTGAGATTCTTGGATACCGTGACAATAATATTTGGTACAACGCACAAGGAGCAGAATTGACAGACGCCTCTGCATTAAGAGTTTCAAATGGTTTACCTGCTCCGCTTTTAGTGGATAAGGATAATACTAATAGTGTTGATATAACTTCAGAATCATTTGAGGATTATTCACCAACAACGAACTTCATGCCCCGTATCGCATTCAATTTCCCGATATCAGATGTTGCTAAGTTCTTTGCTCATTATGACATTCTTACAAAAAGACCAACAGTTGGAAATAGATTAGATCCATCAGATTATTATTTCTTAGAAAGTAGAGCAAGTTCTGCTACACTGAATAACCCAGCATTACAACCAGAAAAGACAATTGACTATGAAATTGGATTTCAGCAAGCTTTGACAACTTCAATGGCATTGACTATATCTGCGTTCTACAGAGAGTCAAGAGATTTAGTGTCTGCAACACGTGTTTTTGATGCTTACCCAATTGAGTATGTAAGTTACGATAACTTGGATTTTGCCACAACAAAAGGAATGACGGTTTCTTATGACTTACGTCAAACAAAGAACCTAACCATTCGAGCATCATATACATTGCAATTTGCTGAAGGAACTGGTTCAAGTGCTACAACAGGATTAAACTTAGCTAGATCTGGACAGCCAAATCTAAGAGCACCAATTCGATTGAGTTATGACCAAAGACATCAAATTGTTGGTAACGTTGATTATCGATATGGTTCGGGTAGAGATTATAACGGGCCAGTTATAGGTGAAAAGCAAATTTTTAAGAATACTGGTGCCAACCTGCAAATAAGGGGTGGATCAGGTGTCCCTTATAATCCTCAATCAAACTTCACTTCGACACAATTGTTTACAAACAACCCGTCGCCATTGCAGCAAGGCGCAATTAACAGTGCTAGTTTACCTTGGGCATTTCGCTTTGATTTGAGCATGGATAGAGATTTTAGCTATCAAAAGGAAGAAGGGAAAAGAGAATATTTTTTCAACGTGTTTATACAGGTGTTAAACCTCTTAAATACACGTAATGTGAATGGTGTTTACAGAGCCACAGGTAACCCAGACGATGATGGGTATTTGAACTCTGCATTTGGTATCCAGTATATAAATGAACAGAACAGTCCATTAGCCTTCCAAGACTATTATAACATGAAACTATGGAATCCGAATCAATGGCAACTGCCAAGAAGATTGCGAGTTGGTGTAAGAATGAATTTCTAAAAGAGTAGAAGTATGAAGAGTAGAAGAATAATAATTGCATTTACTGTAATCCTCGGCTTAGCTTTTTCTGCAAAAGCGGAAGAGTATAAGTATGAAGGCTTAAGAAAGGGTAACGATACACCTCCAGGAACGGCCGCTAACTGCACGCCAGCAACGGCTGCAACGGAGCTTGATATTAACAATACAAGGGCATTGATCCAGAGTGGTGGTGATATGTGGTGGGATTTTAACAGGGCACGTTATGAGATTCCTCAAGGATCTGAAAAGACTAGCCTTTTTGCTGGGTCATTGTGGCTAGCTGGACAGGATGTTTCCGGTCAGTTTAAGGTTGCAGCGCTCCGATTTCGTCAGGTCGGAAATGATTATTGGACAGGACCCTTAAGTACAGTGGACTCTGAGATTGATCCTGCGACTTGTAAGGTATATGATAGACACTGGGAAACTACTCGTTCCATGGTTTCTGAATTTGCTGGATGGTATGCTGCTGGTCTTGAAGACGGTCAGAATGGAACTAATACACAAGATGAACAATATCCTGGTTATTCAACTCCATCTGTGATTACAGAGTGGCCGGCACACGGAAGAAATTTTGAACCTTATAATGAAGATTATTATCTAGCTCCATTTTTTGATTTTAATGGTGATGGAGATTATAATCCTGATGATGGTGATTATCCCGGTTACGTTCTTTCAGGTAAGAGCGATTGTAGTAGAAGAGTTCGTGATATTTATGGTGATCAGAACATTTGGTGGGTATTCAACGATAAGGGAAATATTCACTCTGAATCAGGAGGTCAATCGATTGGTATGGAAATTAGAGCACAAGCTTTTGCTTTTGCTACAACTGATGAAGTGAACAACATGACCTTTTATAATTATGAATTGATAAACAGATCAACCTTTAACCTAACGGACACATACTTTGGTCAGTGGGTAGATCCAGATCTAGGTAATGCACAAGATGATTATGTTGGTTGCGATGTTCGAAGAGGTTTGGGCTATGTCTATAATGGTGATGATGAAGATCAAGATGCTGGCGGTAACATAGGCTACGGTACAAATCCACCTGCACTGGGTGTGGACTTTTTTCAAGGTCCATTTGCTGAGAATGATTCTTTGGATAACTGTTTATGTGAAAATGATTTGGCTGGTGCGGTTGATTCTGCGGGTATTGTATATTCAGGACAAGGTGCGGGATATGGTGATGGCATTGTAGATAATGAGAGATATGGAATGCGTAAGTTCTTATATCACAATAATGCCCCTGGTCCAACTGGGGATCCAAATATTGCTACCGATTATTACAATATGTTGCGTGGAGTATGGAGAGATGGAACGCCAATGACTTATGGCGGGAATGGTTATGATCCTTCCAACGCTAACGCTATTCCAGCAAACTACATGTTTCCTGGTGATACAGATCCTTTGAATTGGGGCACGAATGGCGAAGATCCAGGCGAACCATGGACGGAAGTGACCGCGGGTAATCCCGCTGGTGACAGAAGATTTGTGCAATCATCCGGTCCTTTTGAATTAGGCCCAGGTGCTGTCAATAATATTACTGTGGGCGTTGTGTGGGCTCAGGCACAGTCGGGCGGTCGTTTGCAATCTGTAGAAGATATGCGAAAGGCGGATGATAAGACTCAAGCCTTATTTGATTCCTGTTTTGAAATATTAGATGGACCAAACTCGCCAGATATAACCGTACAGGAGTTAGATCGAGAAGTGATTTTAATGTTGGAGAACCCAATTAATTCAAATAACTACCAAGAAAAGTATGCACTAGTTGATCCGTTCTTACCAGCACCTGATAGCGTTGATACAGATGGAGATGATATATATGATACACCACTTACTTTAAAAGAAAAGGAATTATATTCTACATATGTATTTGAGGGATATCAAATCTATCAATTAGCCGATGGTTCTGTCGGTACTAATGATTTGGATGATCCGGACAAGGCTCGATTAATAGCTCAGGTGGATGTCGCAAATGGCATTACACGATTAGTTAATTATGAATATGATCCCCAGATTCAGGCTGATGTTCCAGAATTGAAAGTGGACGGACTTAATGAAGGAATTGAGCATTCGTTCCAATTTACGGAAGACGTTTTCGCAACGGGTGATTCAAGGCTGATTAATCACAAGACCTATTATTATATGGCAGTTGCTTATGCCTACAATCAATATGGTGGTGATTTTGGGAATTTATCGAATATTGATGGTGTATTTGCTCCTTCAGCTGATCCTCCCAGATTAGATGGTCAGAAAATCCCATATTTAGCAAGTCGTACTTCGGCTGCAGGACCAGTTAAGGTCTATGAGGCGATTCCACACAAAACTGATTTAGAATTTGGTGGTATAGAGCTTAATGCACAATATGGAGATGGAGTTGAGCTGACTCGAATTGAAGGCCGTGGAAACGGTGGGAACTTCGCAGTTATAAAGGAGAATTATATCGATGATGCAGTTGACAATGCATATGTGAAGAATCTTGTTTATGAGGCTGGAGCCGGACCTGTTTCCGTTAAAGTTGTTGATCCGTTAATAATTCCATCCGGTGATTTCACCATCGCATTTAAGGATACGTCAGCTACAGGTGATTTGGCCAATATGTATTGGGAAATCTCAGGAGATAGTATTGAAACTGTTTCTTCTGATCAAGTTATTCGACAACTAAACGAGCAAGTATTATTTGAATTGGGACTTTCCGTTTCGATGCAATATGGTTACGCGGCACCGAGATATCCATCAACTGGAAACCTTTCAACAAACAATGGTTTCATTGGATTTGATGTCATTTTCGAAAATGAAACAGATCAGTGGTTGGCGGGTTTGGTAGACGTGGATGCGGATACAAGATTCAATTGGATTAAAAGTGGAACCTCGATTGTTTCCGCAGAGGATCCAGCCGAGGATGATCATTTTGATGATTATCTCTGGTCAAATGATGTAACCGGGGAATCTTTGGACGAAAATCAGATTTGGGAAAACATAGCAGCTAGATCTTGGTCACCATTTGCTTTGGCAAGTTATGATACAGCTCACCCAATCCCAATGTTCTCGCCAAATGGATCTACTCAGGGTAGTTTTGCCGAGAGCATTCTTGAATTGGCTGGTCTAGACAACACTCCTGGAGTTGATATTGTTATCACAACAGACTGCAGTAAATGGACAAGATGTCCAGTTTTTGAAGCAGGTGATAATGGGCAACTTAACGTTGGAGGAGCAGTTAGGGGCGAATTAAGAAGAAGTCTGTCAGTGGATAAAGCGGGAAGAAATCAGTTAGATCCTGAGTTCAATGCGGCCGAAGGACTTGGTACTGAGGTTAGCGGTGTACCTCAGGTTATTGGTGCAGATCGAGTGGCTGCTATGAAACAATCCGATAAAGACTATTTATTATCTATTGGAATAGAGGCGGCAGATTTTAAAGATGTTTCATTTGGAATGGGATGGTTCCCCGGATATGCAATTAATGTAGAAACTGGGGAAAGATTGAATATGGCGTTTTCTGAAGATTCTTGGTTAGGGAAAGAAAATGGTGCTGACATGATTTGGAATCCAACGGATCGAATTGTTGAGCCACTATTTGGTGAATTGAGAATGGGTGGAAAACACATGACGTATGTCTTTCGACACAATACAGAGGATGGAAACACATTAGATGATGATTTATTAATGCCTGCTTATAAGGGTGATGGTGGAACCTTTGCGTTCGAAAAAATGATTGGGTTCAATCCTAATGAAAATCAGCATGTTCTTAATAAAAACGGTATTCCATACCAGAACTATATGGCCGTAATGCGGGCAGGTGCATGGGTTGGATATCCAATGTTAGCAGAAAACTTCAAATTGTTTGGAGAAGGCGCTGACATGGAATTAGAATGCGAAGGAAATGAATCAGGAAATGATGTTACTGTTCGCCTAAGAGCTACTCAACCATATCGACCATACGCGGTGGGTGATATTATAGACTTACCGGGTGCAGCTCTGACAGTTGGTAGTACATATTATGTGAAATCGGGTAAGATTACTGTAACTCAAACAGACATTGATGGTAACCCAGCATTAATAACTTTCGGTGCGGGTGAAGTATTCAGTGCGGAGGCTATAGATTATACCTTGTTAAGTACAGCGGCTAATATTATTGAAACAGTCAACGGTGGATTACCGCTATATACATTCAATACGGAAAGTATAGCGCCAACTGTGAAGAAGTCTATTGGAAAGGATAAGTTGTCTGAAATCAAGGCAGTGCCAAATCCATATTACGCATATAGTGAGTATGAAACTGGACGTCTTGAGTATTTAATTAAGGTGATTAACCTTCCACAGGAATGTACGATCAATATTTTCACTGTGAATGGAGTCTTGGTCAGAACATTTGAAAAAGATGATCCCACTTCTTCTAGCATTGATTGGGATTTGAAAAACCAAGATGGAATTCCAATTGCGAGTGGATTGTACATTATTCACGTAAATGCCCCAGGACTTGGTGAGACTGTCTTGAAGTGGTTTGGAGTACTTAGACCAATTGACTTAAACTCATTCTAATCTTATTGAGAAACGAATTATGAGAGGAACTAAATATATAATGGTAGCAGGGTTTTCTCTATCGGTGATGTTCGCATTCGCAGGTAACAAAGAGAGAATAGGTCAAGCAGGATCTAGCCAATTACTAATAAACCCATGGGCCAGGAGTGCCGGAATGGGCGGTGCTAATAGCGCTTATATCAACGGAACAGAAAGTTTTAATTGGAACATAGCTGGTTTGAGCGGAATACAATCAACTGAGCTTTACTATTCTAATGCAATACTGTTTAGTGGTTCAGATATTTCAATCAACTCTCTTGGGTTTGCCCAAAGAGTAGGTGAGTCTGGAGTAATGGGTATTAGCGTAAATGCGATGTCGTTTGGAGATATTCCGATTACTACAACTGCTAATCCAGATGGTGGTCAAGGAACCTATAGTCCTCAATTTTTAAACCTTGCCATTGGGTATGCGAGAACGTTTTCTAATAGTATACAAGGCGGTGGCTCGATTCGTATTGTGAGCGAATCAATTAACAATGTAGGAGCCGCGGGCGTTGCTCTCGATGCGGGAATACGCTACGTTACTGGTAAAAATGATAAGGCAAAGTTTGGAATTGCGCTACGAAATGTAGGACCTAAACTTCGCTACTCAGGTGATGGTTTGGCTACAACAGTACTATTGCAAGATGCAGAGTTTACCGTAAATCAACGAGCCGAAGGGTTTGAAATGCCGGCCTTACTTAATATTGGGGTATCTTATGATATTTACCTTGTGCAAGCTGCTGGATCTGAGGAAGGTGAAGAGACAACTGAAACTAATGACGATGGTAAACCATCAGATTATCGTTTGACATTGGCAGGTACATATACTTCTAATTCGTTTACTCCTGATCAGATTCGAATAGGGGCGGAGTTTGCCTTTTTAAAGTACTTTGCTGTAAGAGGCGGATTGGTATATGAGGAGAGTGTCCTTTCTGATTTAAGTTCAGGAAGATTAAACTCAAATACTGGTCCTACAATGGGAATGTCTCTAATGTTGCCATTTAAAAAGAAAGAAGATACGGGGTTTAACCTCGATTATGGATATAGATTCTCGAATCCATTAGGCGGAACGCATACTATTGGTTTGAGACTGAATATCTAATTCCAAGAAAAACATATATTTATAAGAGAATCGTCATGTGACGGTTCTTTTCTGTTTTATAAACTTCCATATTATGTCAAAAGTTACATACTATACTGAACAAGGATTAGCCAATCTTAAAGCGGAATTACACCAGCTCAAGACAGTTGAACGACCATCTATTTCAGCACAAATTGGGGAAGCTCGCGATAAAGGGTATTTATCTGAAAACGCAGAATATGATGCTGCTAAGGAGGCTCAAGGAATGCTGGAAATGCGTATCGCAAAACTTGAAGAGCGTGCGAGTAATGCCCGACTTGTAGATGAAAGTCAATTGGATAATGAAAAGGTACTTATACTCTCAACGGTGAGGATATTAAATCAAAACATGAATAAGGAAGTAACCTATACTCTGGTTGCGGAAAATGAAGCGGATCTCAAGGCAGGTAAACTCAGTGTTGAGTCACCATTTGGTAAGGGATTACTTGGAAAGAAGGTTGGTGATATCGGAGAAATTGCCGTTCCAACTGGGATTTTGAAGCTAGAAATTTTGGAAATTACCAGGTAAAGTGACGAGTGTTTTTACTCGAATAGCTAAACGTGAAATACCTGGGTATTTCGTTGCTGAGAATGATGACTTTTTTGCTATTCTGGACATCAATCCATTAGCTAAGGGGCACACTCTTGTTATACCCAAGGTTGAGATAGATTATGTTTTTGACCTTGAATCTATTTATTTAGGGCAGTTTTTTTTATTCGCTCAATCCGTTGCTAAAGCGATGGATAAGGTTATTGATTGTGAAAGAATAGGATTGGCTGTCGTTGGACTAGAAGTATCACACGCACATATACACCTGGTGCCAATAAACAGTTTAAGGGACATAGACTTTTCTGCTCCTAAATTGACGTTTTCTGATGTTGAAATGCTACAAGTGCAATCAGATATTAAGTCCAGATTAATTATTTAATCCTATCAGGATTATTTTTCAAAAAGCTTTTCCAGTCCTTTTTACCTGCAGATGGAAACTTACTTGTGCTTTGGAAGTAGTGACAGATAGCTACAGCTAGTCCATCAGTAGCATCTAGGTCTTTTGGGATCTCTTTAAGATTTACAAGTGATTTGATAATGCCAGCTACTTGTTCCTTTGAGGCGGCTCCGCTTCCGGTTATTGATTGCTTAATCTTTCTTGGGCTGTACTCGGCAATCGGTATTTCTTGCATCAATGCTGCAGCCATTGCTACTCCCTGTGCTCTTCCTAATTTTAGCATTGACTGTACATTCTTCCCATAGAATGGTGCTTCAATTGCAAATTCATCAGGCTTAAATTGTTTAATAAGTGAGGATGTCCGCTCAAATATAATCTTGAGCTTAAGACCATAATCCTTTTCCTTAATGTGTACAGCACCTAAACCAAGAGTGGAAAGTTTATTGTTGGTCACACAGAGCACACCAAATCCCATAATATTAGTTCCAGGGTCAATTCCGAGTATTATTTTTTCTTTCGCCACTTTTGTATCTGTACTCAAGGAGGATGAACAATAGAATATCGAATGTACTTGTTGGAGTTTTGCGCTCTATGCTTTCTACCAAAAGTTCTGAACAGGATCTGTCGGTTGCTGCAAGAAAGTATATCTCATGGACTTTGAAAATTAGTGTTAGCCTAGCTGCGATGCTCTATATATATCTGCCATTAGAAACGCATCAATCATCATTGGGATCTTTGTCTTCGGCAATATTTGCATTGCCAACCTTGCGACTGGTAGGACTTTTAATGGCGGGTTTAGTATGTATGATAGCCAATTGGAGCATCGAGATGTATAAATGGGATTTGTTGATAGGATCTAAGTTGGATACTTTTTGGCGCACTGCAGTTAAAGGTGTTCTCACGGGTACAACATTTGGTGTTTTTACACCAAATCGATCGGGAGAATTTATTGGTCGAACATTAGCCCTTGGTCCAGATCAGAGGGTTACAGGTATAGTATTGTCTGTTGTAAATGGCCTAGCCCAATCAATGGCAACACTGACTTTTGGAATTATCGGTTTCATTTATCTTCTAGAAACGATTGCAATCGGTTCATTGGGAACTACGGGAGTAATCGTACTTCAATTAATGCTTGTGACGCTTTGGGTATTAAGCATATTCATATATTTTAGAATGGATGTGGCAATTAGCATGGTTGAGCGCATTCCCTTTTTGCGCAATTATTCAAAAAGAATAAATCGAGCATTTGGTTTGCCACCTCGATTTCTCAATAAGCTTTATTTGCTTTCCTTACTGAGATTCTCAACCTTCATTGCGCAATATTGCATTGTTTTCAGTCTAATTTTCGATTCACCAAATTGGCTGGAAGTCGCGGGCTTATCGATGGTTACGCTATTCTCAAGTACCATTTTGTCTGTTATTCCAATTCCTGATGTTTTTATTAAGGAGGCAGTGGCGCTAAGCTATTTTGGATTGTTTCAATTTGATCTTGCCTTGGTTGCTACTGGAGTGTTGGCAGTTTGGTTGATTAATATTGCAATTCCAGCTGTTATCGGAGCGTTTATACTCTTTTCATATAGGATTTTTAGAACTGTATGATCTGGATATTGCTATCCGCTTTTATAGTTTGGAACCTTGTCTTTATTATGCTAGACAAGAATATTCTTGAGGAAAAAGAACATGACCATGTTTTTCAATTAAATCAACAATCTCTTGCAGTGATAATTGTGATGCGCAATGAATCCAAGAACATTGTCGAGTGTCTGTCATCTATTGATTCACAGAATGGGTTGCCAAAAAACACAGAGGTCATTGTTGTCGATGATCACTCGGATGATGATTCACTCGGTATTGTGGAGTGCTATTCACCAATAAATGTGAAAATCCGGACCAATAAACTATCACAAAAATCCGGAAAAAAAGAAGGTCTTAAGTTGGCACTGTCAATGGTGAATGCTGAGATTGTCTATTTCACAGATGCAGATTGTAAACTAATGCCTGAAGTTGTATTACGGCTCACTGGAAAACTGATTGTGGGTGGTTTCAAAGCTGTATTTGGACCTGTGATGTTAAAGTCAAATAATGTTTTAGGTCAGTTGCTAATTGCGGAAAATTTAAATAACCAATGCGTAACTGAAGCCTTCGTAAGATACAGTCATCCTATTATGTCGAATGGTGCCAACATGATGATTTCAAGGGATGCTATCGGACTCTATAGAAAAACGTTGGAATCAGAAATCATGAGCGGGGATGATGTGTTTTTTGCACAAATTATCAGCAAACAGAGCACTTGTGTGATGTCGAAATCTTCTATAGTGTGGACAAATGCACCGATCAATTTTGTTGAATTCATAAATCAGAGACTGCGCTGGGCATCAAAAACAACAGATTACCCTTCAATGCTTGCGAAATTATTTGGTGTTGTAGTATTTATGGTCAACATAATCTTCGCCTTAAGCCTTTTAATAATACCATTTGTAAATGGAGCCTTTTGGATTCTTTTGTTATTTGGTTTGAAAATTCTAATTGAGTTTGGATACCATCGCAAATGGTTTTATAAGTACGGTGTGCGACACAAATTGCCTATTGGCATTGTATTATCAGTCATTTATCCATTTTACGCAGTCTTGGTTGGTGTTTTTTCAATGTTAGGTGTTGGCTTTATATGGAAGGGTAGATATGCAAAGCGCTAAATCGCAACACTGATAATAAAGATGCAAAAGCCGACAAGAAACATGATGAGCGTGTATGGAAGTATATCCTTAGCGCTCAATTTTGTAATTCCAAGAAGGGGAAGTGCCCAAAATGGTTGTAACATATTTGTGATTTGATCTCCATAAGCTAAGGCTAGAATAGATTTATGAAGTGGGATTCCAAGTTCTAAAGAAGCCTTAACTATTACTGGACCTTGAATCACCCATTGACCACCTCCACTTGGAACGAAAATGTTCACTATTCCTGCACTCAGAAAGGTGAAGATTGGGAATGTAGTTTCGTTGCTTATCGAAACAAAATAGTTAGAAAAGTTCTCAATCATTCCGCTGTCTCTAAATAAGCCCATGATTCCAAAATAGAGTGGGAATTGTAAGAGAATTCCACTGGCACCAGAAATGGCATTATCTGTTGCTTGAAGAAGAGAGGAAATGTTTTTATGCAAAAGTAGGGACAGTCCTAAAAGTGTGAGGTTGATGTTATTCGGATTGAAAAATGAAAGGAAGTCGTTTTGAAAAATAATTAGGTAGAGGCAATAGCTCAGAATAATCCCGCCTCCAATTTTTCCTGCTAACTGGCTATTATCAAATCGCTCAGCACCAAAGCTCTCAATTCTCGAAGAAGTGAAATTTGATTGTTCAAATTTCAAATCCAGAATCTCTTCCTTAATTTTTGAACCAATTAGAAAAAGACTTGTAGGGACTGCAATAAGTATTGCGATGGATGTTAGAATGTTTTTTAAACTAAAAACGGTCTGTTCAAGTCCTATTCTTTCCGGAAGGTTTTTAAGCTCAGCTTCGGCAAGCACTCCAGTTAGTAATTGTTGAAGGTTTCCGGGCTCAGCAACTTTTATCAATGCGGACCCCGAAATTCCTCCATGCCAGATCATCAACGCTGCATATCCGGCCGCCCCGATCAAAGCATAGTTCAGTGCTTTATTTCGTTCAGAAAAGGATTCTCCAACTTTTCGTGCTAAGATGGCGCCAAAGATTAAACCCAGGCCCCAATTAAAAAGCCCAACACTCAAAGCAAAGAAGCTTACAATTGCTGCGGCAGAGGCCGTATTGTGGGCCTTTGATACTAGTAAATGAATGAACTTGCTGACTGCTGGTGTTAAGGCTAATACATGGCCTAATACCAACATGAGCATCATTTGCATTGCAAATACTAAAAGACTAGGCGTCCAAAGCCCATGTGCCCACCAATTAAAAGCCTTTCCAACAATCGCTTTGTCAGAAGAAAAATTTAATGCTACAACCCCAACAAGACTGAGAGCTGTTAGGAGAAGAGCAATACTGAATGGTGACGGTAAAAATCTACGAACAAACTTTATATATCCATCAATCATTCAATTGTGTTTCTCTTGGTTTAGAAGGGTAAATCATCTTCTACAACCCCATCAGAAGACATTGGCGGCTCATCTGGAAAACCTGCATCACCTGTTGAAGGCGCATTATTATTTGGAGTATCAGAAACGTTTTCTATTCGCCAAGCCTGCAGATTTACGTAGTACTTGCCGTTGTATTCATTACCCCGAATATTGAAATGTACCTTAATTGTTTCACCTAGTTTGTACGCATCGATTATGTCGATACGATCCTTAATTAGCTCAAATTTCACATCCTGCGGATATTGTTCTTTGGTTGTAATTACAAATTCTCGCTTCTGAAATCCAGAGTTGAATGATTGTGTTTCTAAAATGACTTTTACGCTACCTTCTATGTCCATATCAATTATTGAATGATAATAGGGTCATCCAAGCTTCCTGAACTTTCCCTAATTCTAAATATTCTTTTGCTTTTTTGTGCAATTCAAGCTCCAATTGCACCCCATTGTTTTCGTAAGTAACAAATATATCCGCGAGTTCCATTAAGCGAAAATCATTTACATCAGTTTCGTTAGGCAAGGATTCAATGTTGCCCAGTTGACCCAGGTTATTCCCGGTGAGAATATTACTGTTTCGTATGTCAGTCGGAATTTCATTAACCCCAATTCCAAGACTTACCAATGGTTTTGCGATTTCAAACAAAGAGCTTCCGCTTGCTCGTGTATACCAGTTTCCTCCGCATCGACCAACCAAGTCAATCTTGTTCTGATCAATACGTCCATCTTCACCTATTATTGCATCATTAATATGCATCAATATGATTTCACAAATAATGAGATTTCCTGCGCCTCCTTCTGATCCGAGTTCTACAACCTCTTTGACTTTGCATTCAAGTTGTACAGGCGATTCCATGACTCTATACGGTTTGATTAATTCAGATTCAATAGGTGTTAAACCGGCTTTTTCAAATTCATTTACACCCTTAGCGTATTCGGTACTTGAAAGGGACATCTGCTCAACAATGGCGTAGTTAACGACATTGATTACAACTTCATTTGTTTCTTTAAGGTTTTCATAAGTATGTTTAGTTGTATTATCTCTACCTCTTCTGGCAGGTGAGAAAATTGCAATTGGTGGATTTGCACTGAAAACATTGAAAAAGCTGTATGGACTTAAATTCGGATTTCCGTCTTTGTCCATGGTACTCGCGAATGCAATAGGACGTGGACCAATTGAACCTAACAGGTGTCCGTGTAGTGCAGGAACCGGTGTTTCTGATGGATAAATTTTCATGTATTCAATTATAGAACAAATGTAATTTATCATGCAGCGTTTTGCTATTGCGAATAATGAATAATTATATCTTTGCGTCCCTTTTCACGGAAGGATTGTTCTTTATGAAATGCGGATGTGGCGAAATTGGTAGACGCGCTAGATTTAGGATCTAGTGCCGAGAGGCGTGGGGGTTCGAGCCCCTCCATCCGTACAGACAGAATATGCGATTCGAATAACCTTCGAATCGCATATTTAAAAACACAAAGGCTGTGGCCAATATCAAATACACTCAAAAGCTTAAAGACCGCCTTAAAAACGGTCTTTTTTATTTAAAAGTTCCGCTAAAATGAATGTTTCACAGGAGAATATTGACGAATTAAATGCACGCGTCAAAATTGAAATCGGTCCAGAAGATTATGAGGAACCGGTTAAGAACGTCTTGAATGATTACAGAAAGAAAATGATATTGCAGGGATTCCGCCCTGGAAAAGTTCCGTTTGGAGTAGCTAAAAAAATGTATGGAAAATCCGTACTGGCTGAAGAGCTTAATAAACTTCTTTCAGAGAATCTAAACGAGCATATTAAATCAAACGAGCTTGATATATTGGGACAACCTCTTCCAAATAATCAGGATGAACTGTCATTGGACTTTAAAAACAAGTATGAGTTTGTCTATGAATTAGGACTGGCTCCGAAATTTGATATTGAACTGGGCCCCAAAGATAAATTCCCAAAATATAAGATTGCAGTAGATACTGAACTAGTAGACAAGTATGTGCGAGACTTCCAGAGAAGGTTTGGCCAATCAGAGGAAGTAGAAGTGGTCAGCGAAAAAGACATGATTTATGGAACTTTCTACCAGGTGGATAAGGAAGGGAAAAAGGTTGAAGGCGGAGTTCATAATCATAGCACTGTAGTTGTCGAATATGTTGAGAATAAGGAAGCGAAAAAGAAACTGTTGGGATTAAAAGTTGAGGATCAACTTTTAGTTGAGCCTTCCAAAATGAGTAAAGGAGAAGCGGACCTTTCTGCAATGTTGGGTGTTGTTGTGTCTGAGCTTGGTGAATATCCAAAACAGTGGCTTCTTAAAGTTGACTCCATTCATAATATTGACCCACATGAGTTAAATCAAGAGCTTTTTGATCAAGTTTTAGGAGCAGGTGCTGCAAGTAACGAAGATGAGTTTAGATCAAAGATTTCTACTGATTTAGAAAAGCAGTTAGCCAGTGATTCTGATAAAAAACTAAGGAGAGATATTTCTGAAAAGTTGATGGAACGTTTAGGTTTAAAGCTGCCGGATGAATTTTTAAAGAAATGGCTTCTAATGAATGGTCAAAATGCTGAGAAACCGGTAAGTCAGGATGATATCGATCGAGAATATGGAGATTATAGTCGCTATTTACAGCTTCAGATTATTGAATCGAAACTGGCAAAAGACAACGAAATAAAGGTTGATTTTCCGGAGATTCAAGGCCGGGTAAAGACCAATATAAAAGCTCAATTCGCAAATTTTGGTCAGCAAGAAATGGATGACAAAATGCTAGATCAGTTCGCTCAAAACTTTTTGCAAAAGGAAGAAGAAGTTCGAAAGATTTATGATCAAATATTGGATGAAAAGTTAATGGCTTACTACAAGGAAAGCGTTAAGCTTCAGGAAAAAGAAGTGTCCTTTGACGAATTCGTTAAATTAGCTTCCACGAAGCAAGGAAAAGCAAACTTCCTGGAACAAGTTTCTAACCTTTTAAAATTCTAGAATGACAAACGATAAGGAGTTTAGAAAATACGCAGTTCATCATATGGGAATGAGCGGATTATCTGTAGACGAATATATGAAGGCCTCTTCTTCGCCAAGCGGAATGACCCGCACTGTAATTGAGGAGCGTCCTATGCCATTTCGTGAGGTTGACGTTTTCTCAAGATTGATGATGGATAGAATCATCTTTTTAGGGTTGCCAATTGATGATTTTATTGCTAATGTAATTCAAGCACAACTTTTATTCTTAGAGTCTGCCGATTCAGGAAAGGATATTCAGATTTATATCAATAGTCCGGGAGGATCAGTGTACGCTGGTCTAGGTATATATGATACAATGCAATACATCCGTTGTGATGTGGCAACCATCTGCACTGGCATGGCGGCTTCGATGGGTGCCGTAATCTTATGTGCCGGTGAAAAAGGTAAACGAACGGCACTGAGACATGCTCGGGTTATGATTCACCAACCAATGGGTGGGGTAGGAGGTCAGGCTTCTGATATACTCATTACCGCAGGCGAGATTCAAAAATTGAAGACTGAGTTATATGATATAATCGCTAAGCATTCGGGACAGAGTAAAGAAAAAGTTTGGGAGGATAGCGATCGTGATTATTGGATGAGGGCAGATGAAGCGAAGGAATATGGGATGATAGACGAAGTCCTACTCAAAAAAGCATAAACATCATGGCAGCTGCAACAGAAGAACAAATTAAGTGCTCGTTTTGCGGAAGAGATAAGCGTGAAACAGCGGTTATGATTGCTGGTATTACCGGTCATGTTTGTGATCGCTGTATTCAACAAGCTTCACGCATTGTAGATGAGGAAATGAGTACTCGACTTCGTGAAAGTGTTTTAGGCAGCGTTAACCTATTGAAACCAACTGATATCAAAACTCATCTTGACGAGTTTGTAATTGGTCAAGACGAAGCAAAGAGAAGTCTTGCTGTCGCCGTGTATAATCATTACAAGCGTGTTTCTCAAAAATCTATTGGAGAAGATGATGATGTGCTCATCGAAAAGAGTAACATGATTTTTGTAGGTCAAACTGGGACTGGAAAAACTCTTTTGGCGCGCACTATTGCAAAAGTGCTCAACGTTCCATTTTGTATTGCCGATGCTACTGTGCTAACTGAAGCTGGTTATGTAGGCGAGGATGTTGAGAGTATACTAAGTAGATTGCTACAGGCCTCAGAATACAACGTAGAGGCTGCTGAGCGTGGAATTGTCTTTATTGATGAATTAGATAAAATAAGTAGGAAAAGTGATAACCCTTCTATTACCCGAGATGTGAGTGGAGAAGGTGTGCAACAAGGTTTACTAAAGCTGCTCGAAGGGTCTACAGTAGGTGTTCCACCGCAAGGTGGTAGAAAGCACCCTGAACAAAAGCTGGTTCAGGTTGATACAAGTAATATACTTTTCATATGTGGCGGTGCATTTGATGGAATTGATCGAATCATTTCACGAAGGTTAAATGCATCAGCAATTGGCTTTAGAAACAAGAAGAACGATGAGGAAATTGAAAAGGAGAATCTGCTTCAATATGTGTCACCATCTGATCTTAGAGAATATGGCTTAATTCCAGAATTGATTGGTAGATTGCCTTTAGTTTCATTCCTGAATCCATTGGATCAATCAGCATTACGCAGAATACTAACGGAACCTAAGAATGCACTTATCAAGCAGTATGTAAGGCTATTTGAAATGGAGGCTATTAAACTTTCATTTGATAAGCCAGTACTTGATTATATTGTAGAAAAGGCCATGGAGTATAAACTTGGAGCAAGAGGTTTAAGATCTATCTGTGAAGCAATCATGCGCGATGCTATGTATGAGCTTCCGTCTCAAGATCCAAAGCCAGACACGTTCAAGGTTACAATAGATTACGCCAAGAAAAAGTTAGATCAATCTAGCTTTCGAAAGCTTAGAGCAGCTTAATAAGGAATCTCAACATCGAAGTAGGTGTTGTTTCGCCTTTCGATTAGAATATTATCACATTTCGTTTTGTCTCCAAAATTGATTGATCGCGCCTCCAAATTCGGGATATCTAACTCAGACCTTCCGGCAGTAAACCACTGACAACTCAAATCAGAAGTATAGGAAGAGGTAATTTCATTGAAGAAGGTACTCCCTCTACTATTTCTTCCTTGGCTAATGCCGTTGATCAATACAACATCATCATCCACTGCGCCTTGATCTGTTGTTGACCTGCCAGCTACCCAAATGTTCGTATGAGTGCCTTCCCAAGTGAAATCTGTATTTGTTGATGTGATACGGCAATCCTGAACTTCCCATAAAAAATGCATATAACCATTACTGTTCAATCCTAAATTGGTCAGTCTAGAAGTTCCTTCAACAGTGAACCCGTCTTTAGAGTAATCGTCAAAGGTGATTTCGATTTCACTTCCTTTATTCAAATATTTACCTGAAAAGGATGCGTAAATGAAACCTGAACGCTCAAAGCCATCATCGCATATTTTGGCGGAATCCCTAATTTGATAATCCTTAAATCCATATTTGATTGACATGATTAATGGAAAAATTGCTACCGTATCACTTACACTGAATTGCTCCACACAAGTGTTCAGCCCAAAGTTGTCAATGGTTAATGAATCTGGACTACCAATTAAGATGTCTTGCAAGGCAATCCTATGTACTTCGCGCCAAGCGTCATCCATAATATGATAAGCAAGCGCCATTTCCTTTGCTGTAAGTGTTTCTATGTCTTCGTCCCGTTCGGAATCATGACACCCAACAGATATGAATGACAGCATAAGTAATAATGCGCAAAAACGAGTTACACTTAAGGTGAAATGAGATTTAGGCTTGTTGGACATGAATCACAAATGTAGTTATTGACCAATATCAATCTATTCTTGTGTAGATGTATATATCGAATGAATGATTATGAACATCATTTTGTTTCTGCTCTAAGACTAATTCACGATTCCATTTCGACTTATCAAACTCAGGGAAATGCGTGTCTCCATCAATTTCTGTGTCAACATGCGTTATGTATAGTTTATCCGCCAAATGAATAGTTTGACTGTAAATTTCACCACCACCAATAATGAAAGCCTCTTTTTCATTGTTGCTTTTTGCAAATTCAATTGCATCGTCAATAGAAGTGAAAACATCTATGTTGTTGTCATTGAAATCAGGATTTCTAGTCACAACAATGTTTGGTCTATGAGATAGTGGACGGTATTTGTCTGGAATAGAGTCGTAGTTTTTCCTTCCCATAATTACGTGATGCCCGCGAGTTGTAGTCGCGAAGAATTTTAAATCTTTAGGAAGGTACCAAGGCAAATCACCTTTAATACCTATCACATTGTTTTTAGCCACTGCGGCAATTAGTGAGATAATCATTTATACTGCTACGGTTGCTTTAATATGTGGATGTGGATCGTATCCTACTAAGTTGAAGTCATCAAACGTAAATGAAAAGATATCTTTTACATCTGGGTTTATCTCCAAAGTTGGTATGCTCCTGAAGTCTCTAGTTAGTTGTTCATTAGCCTGTTCCATGTGGTTTAGATATAGATGTGCGTCTCCAAACGTGTGGACAAAATCACCAGGCTGAAGGTTGCATACTTGTGCTAGCATTAAAGTCAATAAGGCATATGAAGCTATGTTGAAGGGAACGCCTAAAAATACATCTGCGCTTCGTTGATAGAGCTGGCAGCTTAATTTTCCGTCAGCAACATAAAACTGAAATAGACAATGGCATGGTGGTAAGGCCATGTTTTCAATATCAGCTACGTTCCAAGCGCTAACAATATGCCTTCTTGAATCCGGGTTGTTTTTAAGGCCGTGAACCAAATTTGTGATTTGATCTACAGTTGTACCATCTGGTTTAGGCCATGACCTCCATTGGTGACCATACACCGGACCAAGATCTCCGTTTTCGTCAGCCCATTCATCCCAGATTCTTACACCGTTTTCTTTTAGGTATTTAACATTTGTATCACCTTGTAAGAACCATAATAACTCATGTATGATTGATTTTAAATGAAGCTTTTTTGTAGTGAGAACAGGGAAACCTTCACTTAAATTGAACCGGATTTGATGCCCAAATGTGCTTATCGTTCCCGTTCCTGTCCTATCCATTTTACGGGTGCCGTTATCAATAATATGACGCAGGAGTTGATGGTATTGCTGCATAATCGAGTTTTGTCCAAATGTCAATAACAACTTTGGTGTTTACAATACAATGGAATAGAATCTATAAAGATTCTATTCACAATTCGTAAAACATGCCTACTATACTTGCTGTGAATAAACATGCCAGTGTGCCACCAAGTAATGCGTATAGTCCAAGCTTACTCAATGTAGTTTTTTGACCCGGTGCAAGCGAGCCGATTCCACCAATTTGGATCCCAATTGATGCGAAATTTGCAAATCCGCATAGTATATATGTAGACATAATGATGGATTTTTCACTGCTAAACAATCCGGCTGATTTCATTTCACCAAGGCTCGAATAAGCATAAAACTCATTAAGTATTGTTTTCTCTCCCAGTAATTGACCAACTAAGACAATGTCCTCACTTGGTATCCCCAAAAGCCAAGCAATCGGAGCGAAAGCATAACCAACCAAAAACTGAAAAGTAAGCCCATCATATTGGGTGTTTATGGAAATAACTTCATTCAAGCCAGTCCAGTTACCAATAAGATCAGACAAGATGTAGTTGCCCATATAGATTAAGGCAGTGAAAACTAATAGCATAGCGCCCACATTAATGGCCAGTTTAAGGCCGTCTGTTGTTCCATTAGAAATAGCTTCAAGAATATTACTGCCCATTTTGGTGTCAGAGATACTCATGGACTGCTCGATTGATTCCGTTTCTGGAATGAGAATCTTTGAAGCGACTATAGCCGCGGGAGCCGACATAACAGATGCCGTTAATAAGTGCTTAGCGAAGATTGCTTTTTGCACCGGGTCGCCACCACCTAAGTATTGCATGTATGCGGCCAAAACCCCGCCTGCAATTGTAGCCATGCCTCCTGTCATAAGGCACATTATCTCTGATCGGGTCATTTTTTCAAGATAAGGACGAACTAATAGGGGGGATTCTGTTTGACCTAGGAATATATTACCAGCTGCTGAAAGACTTTCGGCACCGCTTAAATTCATGAGACGTTTCATAACCCATGCGAAGCCATAAACCACTCGCTGCAAAATCCCATAGTAATAGAGTATCGCACTTATTGCGGAAAAGAAGATAATGGTAGGTAAAATGTAAAAAGCGAAGTTCATGATCTCGGGTGCAATTTCACCTGTAGCAAACGATCGAAATAGAAAGTTAGAACCGCTATCTGTAAACGAAATAATCTTCGCAAATCCACGACTCATCCAATCAAAAATGGCGGTAACAAATGGTACTTTAAGTACAAGAACTGCAATTATTAATTGTAGGGCTAAGCCTTTTAAAACTAGAGGCCAATCGATTTTTTTTCGATTATTACTTGCTAGCCAAGCTATGCCAATGAGTACGGCAATTCCTAAGAAACCTTTTGCGATTGAAATGATCATTTTGTTGTATTCGCTAGCGCAAAATAAAGATTCGGTTGATTAACCTCGTTTCTTTATTTCATCTCTTAGCACTGTGGCTCGTTCATAATCTTCATTTTCCAATGCTTTCTCTAATTCCGCATTTAACTCTAATATGGATATTGATCCATGCAAATCCACCACTTCATCTTCAGCTATTTCCAAATCATCAAAATCACTATTTGATTCTGATGATTCGAATTCATCATCTTCTAAAATTATACCCGCAGATGACAGAATAGTTTCAAACGTGTAAATAGGACATTTAAACCGAACTGCTAATGCAATTGCATCACTAGTGCGTGTGTCAATTTGGATTTCGGATTTACCATTCCCAGTGCAAATAAGTTTCGCGAAAAATATACCCTCAACCAACTTATAAATTACCACTTGATTTAAAGAAATAGAAAAGCTGTCAGCAAAAGATTTGAAA
>CALKOP010000171.1 GCA_938091155.1 uncultured Flavobacteriales bacterium
AACTCCACCAGAAACCTCTGACATATTTGGTTTTACCCCAACGAACTCATTTACGCAATCAAATTCATATGTTTTCGCTGTAGCAGGATTAATAGGCTCGTGCTTTTCAACTTCAACACTAATGCTTGCAGTAGCTACAGAATTGCATGCGTCACTAATAGAAACTAAATGGTTTGAATTGGATTGGGGATGTATAAGCTGTGTTCGACTCTCCAAACCATTATCCCATGTAAATGTATAAGGTGCGTATCCGCCATAAAATTCAGGTTCAATGTTCAATTCAGTTCCTAAACATGTTTTGTTATCACGTATGTAACTTGATTCAAAAGCTTTTATAGGATCGTTTTCAACCTTTATCTCAAAACCCCTTAACTCAGAAATACCTAATGTAGGGTGTGTAATTTGAAGAAAATAGGTAGTTGTTTGCAGCGGTTTAACAGATATAATCGAGTCGTTTTCACCAGTGTTCCATTGATAATCAAAACCGCTTACCCATCCGTTTACCGATACGCCAATGTTTTGACTTGCGCTTAAGCAATTTATGGTGTTAGATACCCCAATCGACACAATCGTTGGTTCCGGATCATCGCCTTGTGTATATCCAATCTGAGTGATGAATAGAAGGGTGGCACTCAATAATATTAGATGCTTTAATGACTTCATAGTAGTAATGCCGTTATTATGAACCTACAAGTTTAACCATTCTTAATCGATTTCATGGCTGTTTTCCATGTCTTTATCGTGATTTTTTGCAGGTTGATTCGAACTTTAGAAGCGAATTCTCATCGCTATATTTGCTCACTTATTAAACGAGTTATAAACAAAAGGTTGCCACCATGAATAATCAGGACGTCAAATCATACATTGACCAGAACAAAGACAGGTTTTTAAACGAATTAGTTGAATTGCTAAAAATCCCTTCTGTAAGCGCTGATTCTGCTTATGACGCAGATACTGAGAGATGTGCAGAACATGTAAAGCAATCTTTAATTAATGTAGGTGTTGATTTCGCAGAAATATGCCCAACTGCAGGACAACCAATTGTTTATGCTGAGAAAATGATTGACCCAAATAAGCCGACCATTTTGGTTTATGGTCATTATGACGTGCAGCCAGCTGATCCTGTAGAATTGTGGAATTCGCCTCCTTTTGATCCTCAAATAATTGATGGAAATATTTATGCCAGAGGGTCAGCAGATGATAAAGGACAATTCTACATGCATGTTAAGGCATTTGAACTTTTATCGAAACAGGGAGAACTTCCATGTAACGTAAAGTTTATGATTGAAGGTGAAGAAGAAGTTGGTTCGGTTAATCTGGGTGTATTCGTAAAAGAAAACAAAGAAAAGCTTGTCGCTGACGTGATTATTATTTCTGACACTTCAATAATTAATAATGAAACACCATCCATTACAGTTGGATTGCGCGGATTGAGCTATGTTGAAGTAGAAGTTACTGGACCGTCAAAAGACCTGCATTCTGGAGTTTATGGTGGCGCGATTGATAATCCAGTGAACGTGGTATGTGACATGATAGCTTCATTAAAAGACGAGAATAACGCAATTACTGTGAAAGGCTTTTATGATAAGGTTGAGATAGTCAGTGACGAAGACAGAAAGGCAATGTCGGAAGCTCCCTTTAGCAAAGAAGATTATATGTCGGCTGTTGGAGTAAAAGCCACTAGAACTGAAAAAGGATACTCCGATCGAGAAGGGACATCAATCAGACCAACATTGGATGTTAATGGCATTTGGGGTGGGTATATTGGTGAAGGAGCCAAGACAGTTCTTCCATCTAAGGCTTTTGCCAAGATTTCTATGAGATTAGTTCCACATCAAGAACCGGATGAGATCACGAGATTGTTTAAGGAGCACTTTGAAAGTATAGCACCTGAATCTGTTTCAGTTAAGGTAACTGCACATCATGGTGGAGAACCAGCGGTTATCCCAACTGATAACCCGGGATATAAGGCAGCTTCTAGAGCAATGGAACAAACCTTTGGAAGAAAACCAATTCCAGAAAGAGGTGGTGGAAGCATACCAATTGTTGCGCTTTTTGAAAAAGAGTTAGGTCTAAAATCGATTCTTATGGGGTTCGGTTTGGATTCTGACGACATTCATTCACCAAACGAGCATTACGGAGTATTCAACTACCTGAAGGGTATCGAAACTATTCCATATTTCCATCATTATTTTGCTGAAGAATCAGCGAATTAAGGTTAAGCTGCCGCGAAATATTTTGACCTGATCTTGAAACCCAAAAGCTTCGAGATGATAGTAGTATACGCCTGAAGATGATTCGGTTCCAGCAATATTTCCATTCCAGCAAACGGATTCTTTTGCAGAGGATTCTGAAATAAGCATGCCCCAACGGTTGTAGATTTCAAGATTGAGATTCCATGAATTCTTTGCTATTGCGCAGAATTCATCGTTTATACCATCGGCATCAGGAGTAAATACATTTCCCGTAAATACAATCAACGGGCATGAGTCATTGAAGGAGATTCTATCTGATTGGATACAGCCATTTGCGTCTACAATAGTTGCTAAATAAATGGCTGCTTCTGATACTGATATTGACTGACCTGATTGCCCATCAGACCATTCAACGCTTTTTAGGTTTTCGCCCAATACTTGAATGGTTTTTGACTCACCTGCACAAATCGTGTAGTCGCTCAACTGTTCAATTTTTACTGCTGTTGGCGACATCACGCGTATTTGGTCAGTTATTGTTGCGCATTCATTTTTCATATCGATCGAATGAATCCCAATGGACACGCTTGTTGATGTATCTCGAGTGCCATCTGACCAATTTATTGAAAACGGAAACCCCAATGGACTAACGGAAAGATTAATAAATGCCTGAGCATCGCAAAGGATTGTATCTGGACCAAGTTTTATTTGGAAACCGGTATCCCAACGTATGACATTTGCGGTGTCTGAAAAAACACCGCAGGTATTGGTAATTGAATACCAATAATTTCCAGGGTTAGTTATTTGAAGCTTGTGGGCGGAAGATCCATTAGACCAACTTACTGTGTCAAGGCCTTTAGTTGCGAATAATTCTATCGTATCTAATTCAGTGCAAATAAGGCTTTGCTCATCAAGATCTGTAACTATAAACAGATCAAAAGCCACCTGAATAGTATCGGATACAGTATCACAAACATTTGATACTCGAACCCAATAGATACCATTTGTGTCGATCAAAAAAATTGGATTATTGCTCCCATCCGACCACAAGTACGAGGCGTTATCAAAGGTGACATCTAGATTAAAAATTGCGGTATCACAAATTGTTGTGTCCTCCGGAAAATTAAGATTCGGTTGGGCAGTTGTATTTACCGTAACAACGAGAGAGTCAGTCGAGGAACCGCATGAATTTGTCGCTGTTAGAGAATAAATTCCAGTCGCTGAAACGGCAAAGGTGGTGTCATTGGAACCGTTTTGCCATGTGTAAAAAGTGTTGGGTAAATTAGGGTCAATGGTGAAATCAAACACATTACAAACCGATGTATCATTACCTAATGTGAAAACGGGCGGACCCGTAACGGCTTCGACATAAATGGTGTCTCGCCAAAAGCAACTTTGATATTTTACATCTAACCAATAATAGCCTTCTGTGTTAACACTAATAGTGTCCGAAGTAGCTCCAGTTGACCACTCGATACAGGCACCGTGCCATTCTCCATTTAATGTTAGAGGGTTACTGCCACAAATGGAAGTGTCATTCCCTAACAGGTTTTCATCTACATCCCAAATCACAACGTTTCTAAAGAATGTATCAACGGTGCTCCCTCGATAGGAATAGAGTGTTATCAAAAAGGTGTCGTTCGTAATGTAGGTGTGCGAAGATTCTAGTTGAACGCTTGTAGCGCCTCCGTCCCCAAAATTCCATCTAACGGAATCTAACTCAATTGTGTCTTCAGGAAACATTTGGGTCGGAGATCCTTCGCATGTAGTGCCAAAAACAACATGTATTCCATCGGATAAAAATGTGCTTACAAAGTTGGGTAACCCTTCAGAGATGGTCGAGTCAACTTTTAATCCATGTTCAACATAATCAGCGTCAGGGCCATAAAGGTTTGGCTCGTTAATCACAGATAGCGTATCGTAGTAATATGCAAAGTTGAGTGTTAGATAAATTTTGCCATTGTTAGCAAGCTGCATGTTTGATGGCACAGCTGATTCATTCAAAGCCGCAAGTTGAAACTTCGAATCTAACAGGCAGTTGGTGTCGAGGTGGTCTAAATCATATTGATATAAACGGGCTGATGGAAATGCAGAGAATCTTTGTGCATAGTATAGCTTGCGACTATCGGGACTAAACTCAACTCCAAAAGGGAAATTTTGCAAATAGCTTTCGAGCATTAAAGGAGCTGACACAATTCCAGTTTCATTATCAAATGAGAATAACTCAATATGACCTCCCTGGAATCCAGCGATGGCAATTTTACTACCGTCTGGCGAAACCTTCATTTGTCCCATTGGAGCATTTGAATTCCCAGAGTGTTGCTGGCCAATTTGGCTCACTATAGGCTGAGGATTTAGACCGAAAGAATCAACGTGAAAAACAAGAAATGAGTCGCTCTCAAATTGGTGAGAGATAACCCAATATTCATAATCATTGGCGTGTTTAA
>CALKOP010000172.1 GCA_938091155.1 uncultured Flavobacteriales bacterium
CAATACTTACTTTTCATTACTGAAGTATTTGAAGATGTTCGTTTGGTAGGCGCTCCACCATCAAGCATTGGTAAATATGGATTTGATACCGACAACTGGGTCTGGCCTAGACATACGGGTGACTTCAGCGTTTTTAGAATCTATGCTGACAAAGACAACAATCCAGCAGAGTATAGTAAAGAGAACGTGCCCTACAAGCCAAACTATCACTTGCCAGTGAGTCTTGATGGCGTTGATGAAGGTGATTTCACACTGGTTTACGGCTTTCCAGGAAGAACGGAGAACTACATCACAAGCACCAATGTGGAAGAAGTGCTGCAAGAAATAAATCCGCTAAGGTTGAAGATGCGAGAGGCATCATTAGGCGTGATTGGAAATACCATGCGCAAGGATGAATTGACCAACATACAATACGCGGCCAAGCAGAGTCGAATCAGCAATGCCTATAAAAAGTGGATTGGACAATCGAAAGGATTGATCAGACACCGTGCTATTGAAAAAAAGGACTCTTTGGAGCTGGTTTTTCAAAGTCGAGTTGGAGACAACAATGACTGGAATGATAAATACGGAAGCTTATTGCTCGATATGTCATCCTTGAATATAAAGCTCAAGCCACACAACATTAGCCGCAACTACTTCATCGAATTCTATTTCATGGGACCAGAAATATTGCGATTCAGTGGCGGGTTTAATGAATTGGTGGAAATGAGTAAAAACAAAAATGTAGCGGATGAAGAAATAGAAAAATGGGTAAGCGAAAAGCTGGCAAAGCTTGGCTATTTCAAAAACTATAATGCTGAGATTGACAAAAACATCATGCAGTCGCAAATTGAGTATTTCGTAGATGGTCAGTCTCCACTGGTGTTTACCATAAACTTGAAATCGAAAAAGGAATCATTGGATGATTTTGCCGGGAGACTTTATGAGGAGACCATATTTGCGGATGAGGCCAAATTGAAGGCGTTTTTGGAAGGTTATAAGCGAAATGACTGCAAGAAAATTGAAAAGGATATAGCCTTTGCATTTAGCAAACGAATCAGCGATTTCTACTATCAATCGACTCAACCCGAGTTGATGAAGTATTTACCAGCACAGGATAGTTTAATGCGGGTTTGGATGTCGGCACAGATGGAAGTAATACCAGAGAAAACATATTATCCAGATGCCAATGGAACGCTTAGAATCACCTTCGGAAAGGTGGAAGGGTATTCTCCGTTTGATGGTGCCGAATACTTGCACTACACCACACTGGAAGGTGTTATTGCTAAGGCAGACTCCACAAACCCCGAATACAATTTACCATCAAAGCTGCAAGACCTATATGAGGAGAAGGACTATGGCCAGTATGCTGATGAATCGGGCGAAATGCGTGTGTGCTTTATAGCCAGCAACCACACATCTGGTGGAAACAGCGGTAGCCCCGTTTTTAATGCGAAAGGCGAGTTGATCGGACTAAATTTTGACCGAACCTGGGAGAGCACTATGAGCGACATTATGTTCAATCCAACCATATGCAGAAATATAACAGTAGACATACGCTACGTGCTTTTTGTGATGGACAAGTTTGCCGGAGCCGGACATTTGGTGCAAGAAATGGATTTGATGAAAGGTTAGGCGGAGAATGCCAAACATTAGCTATTCTCAGTTTGAGATTTGTGAAAAATCGTCAATCCACTTGACCGAATTTAAACCGATAAACCAACCACCACAATCCTTTTAGATATTGATAATTAAAAAAAAAGTCTATTTGTCTATATATAATAGTTGTAGCACATTAAAAAAATGACAAACAGATATTTAAGCTCTTATCAAATTATCGGAATCATTGTTTCAATGACTATAATTTCGATTTGGGTTTTTAAAGATGGACCATGAAGTCGGGTATATTATACGGTATGTGTTGGGAATATCCTCACATTTTCACCGCATTGGTAAACGAACATGATCGTGTCTTGACGGTGTGTCCTGCTGGCGATATTACACTAAGTGTTTTGACCAAAAAACCAGCATATGTTGTGGCCCTTGACACTAATAGCGATCAGGTTGAGTTGACAAGAGCCAGGGTGTGGGCATATAAACAACTCAATTATCAAGATTGCCATCGTTTTATTGGAAGTTTCGGTTCTAATCTAAACCGAGCCGAATTGGTGCAAGGACTTATACCCACAATGAATGCCGAAATGAAGCATTGGTTGCTAGCGAATAAGCTTGACAAAAAGCCGATGATTCAGAGTGGGAAATTTGAAACATATCTCCGGTTCTTTGCTCGCTTTATATTTCCTATCGCTGCGAGTACAGCAACCATTGATGCCTTTCTGAAATGTAAAACTTTGAATGAACAAAAGCAAATTTATACTGATTAAACAGACAATTGGAGGTATCGTTTTCTATTTCGCCAATTCTTTGGTCGCTTACAGCATCTTGGACGTCATCCCGATTTATTGAAACATGCAAAAGAAGACATGGCTGGCACATTCTACGAGCGTATAAAACGCGATTGGCTGGAAGTACCTGTTCAAGACAATTACTTATTTCGCTTTATTCTTCAAGGTTTCATGAAGCAAGATGTGACACTACCGTTGTGAACTCAGCCCGAGAGTTTTTCAGCCATAAAAGAAAGAGCTAGTGACATTCAATTTGTTCACCAATCCATTGTCGATTATTTGGAGCAAAGCGAAGACTCATTTGATGCCATTAATTTGAGTAACATCTCTGAGATCATGACTGAGAAAGAAAGCAATCACCTTTTTGACCTTTGCAGAGCGCATATAAATCCCAACGGTCATTTACTCGTTTGGAACAATATGGTGGACAGAAGGCCGTGTTTGAGAAAAGCAGCTTTCCACCATTATAGCCTTATCAGACATGACATTTTGCATTTCTATTCAACCTTGGCTGAAAATATGTGCTGACACAAGTGAAAAAAGATAATTTTGAATATATCACTCAGAATTGAATAATCTACTCTAATTGAGATGCAGTTATCAAAGAGGACAAGCGTATAAACCGAAATATGGAAAACAAAAAACGAGAGCCCTTAGCGATCATTGGAATGGGATGTAGATTCCCAGGAAACGTAAATTCACCAGAGGAATTGTGGAAGTTAATATGTGACAAAAAGGACGCCTTGGGCCCAATACCTGCCGATAGATGGGATTCAGATGCCATGTATGCACCTGAGTGGAGAAGAGCTGGTAAGATAAGTGTCAACCGTGGTGGTTTCATTAAGGACGTGGATAAGTTTGACGCCGGATTCTTTGGAATCTCGCCGCTTGAGGCACAAAGAATGGATCCGCAGCAAAGAATGCTGTTGGAGGTTTCCTATGAAGCTATTCAAGACGCTGGCTTAAGTTTAAGCGATCTGGATGATAGCAAAACCGCAGTTTATATCGGAATTTCTGCCCATGACTATGGTGATCTTCAGAATGCCTACGACGAACGTGTAAATATCGGTTCGCACACAAACGTTGGTTCAGCACTTTGTATTACAGCGAATAGAATATCCTATTCCTACAATTTAAAAGGACCTTCATTTGCACTTGACACGGCATGTTCATCTTCTTTGAATGCAGTACATATGGCTTGTCGCGCAATTTGGGAAGGCGATGCGTCAGCCGCTTTTGCAGGCGGAGTGAATTCGATCCTGAAGCCAGAGCCTCAAATGGGTTTTAGCAAAGGTGGTTTCTTGTCTCCTGATGGCACTTGCTACTCTTTTGATGAACGAGGAAACGGATACATTAGAAGTGAAGGCGCTGGATTAATCTTGATTAAACCTTTGTCTCAAGCAGAGGCAGACGAAGATATTATTTATGGCGTAATAAGAGGATCGGCTGTCAATCAAGATGGTGCGACAAAAGGTATTTCGGTACCAAATCCTTTGTCTCAAGAAGACCTGCTAAGAGATGCATACATAGATGCACACGTTGATCCGCACTCGGTACAGTATGTTGAAGCGCATGGTACAGGAACATTTGTTGGTGATCCGATTGAAACAAATTCCATTGGGAAAGTAATAGGAACGGACAGAAAAGATGATTGCTTTATCGGTTCGATAAAATCAAACATTGGACACCTTGAGCCAGCTTCTGGTGTTGCTGGTATTAGCAAGTTGCTATTGGCAATGAAGCATAGAACAATTCCACCGAACATCCATTTTAAAAATGGAAATAAGAACATTCCTTTTGAAGAAATGAAACTCGTGGTTCCAACGAATGAACATCCATGGCCGGCTGCTTCAAGCGAAGAAAGCTTTGCAGGTGTGAACTCATTTGGTTTCGGAGGATCTAATGTCCACGTGGTATTACAGGGTCACAAGCAAAATGATCAACCCAAGAAATCTACCGATAAAAAAGGACTACAAGTTTGTACGATATCTACAAGGAATCATGATGCCCTTCAAGAGCTGACGCAATCTTACATTGAATGGTTAAAAGACAAAAACAACAAGGCTAGCTTCAGTGATATATGTTATTCGAGTGCTGTTAGAAATTCACACCACGATTTCAGATTGTCTGTTGTTGCCGAATCTAAAGAAGAACTAGCCGCGAGCCTTCAAGTTTACCTTAATGGAGAAACTCTAAACGAAATCTCTGATGATAGAGCCTTAGAGCCGAAGGATAAAATTGTTTTCATCTTCTCAGGACAAGGCCCACAGTGGTTTGCAATGGGTAGACAACTGCTCGAGTCAGAGTCATTGTTCAAAGAGAATATTGAGAAACTTGAAAAAATGCTAGCAGTTCACGCTGACTGGTCGTTAATTGAAGAGTTATCGAGGGACGAGGAAACATCAAAAATTAGCGAAACCAATATTGCACAACCCGCCATTTTTGCGATCCAAATTGCGCTTTATGAGATGTGGAAAGCAATGGGTGTGCACCCAAAGGCAGTTGTGGGCCACAGTATCGGTGAAGTCGCTGCTGGATATGTTTCAGGAGCATTGACTTTAGAGCAGGCAGTACTTTTAATCTTTAACCGATCAAGAGTTCAATTTAAGGCAACGGACAAGGGGAAAATGCTCGCGGTCGGAATTTCTCATGAAGCGGCTAAGGAGCTGATCAAAGGAAGAGAAGATAGAGTTTCAGTAGGTGCTGTAAACGGTCCAGAAATGGTAGCCCTTTCAGGAGACACTGATGTTATTGAAGAAATTGCAGCAGATTGCGATTCAAAAGACATATTCCATAGGCTACTAGTGGTAAGAGTGCCTTTCCATAGTCATCATATGGAGCCATTAAAAGAGGAGCTTTTAGCCTCTCTTGGTGAATTCAAAACAAAAGCAACCAACATTCCATTTTACTCAACCGTAGCCGGTGGTATTGTAAAAGGAGAAGATTTGAACCCAATGTATTGGTTCAAAAATGTTCGAGAAGCTGTATTATTTACAGACGCTATTGACGCACAAATCAAAGACGGATTTGATACATTTATTGAGCTAGGCCCACACCCAATTCACGCTATTGGAGTGAATGACTTATTAGAAATCAATAAGAAGAAAGGCATTGCTGTCGGTTCGTTGAGAAGAAAGGAAGATGAAAAGAAAACCTTCCTTTCAAACTTGTGTGCGTTACACGCATGGGGAGTGAAAATTGATTGGAAAGCCTTTTATGGTGAAGACAATAACTTTGTTCAACTTCCAAAATACCCGTGGCAAAAGGATTCGTATTGGGTTGAAAGTGAAGAAGGGCAAAGACAACGCTTGGGCTCCGTTCAATACGGTCATCCTCATCTCAAGGAAAAGGCAGTTTCCGCAAGGGAAAGCAATAACATCCTGTGGGAAGTTGAATTAGACAAAAGAACATATCCATACATTGAAGATCATAAGGTGCAAGGCCCTATCGTATTCCCAGGTGCCGGACACGTTGATTTAATGATTGGTGCTGCCAAGGCTTCATTTGGTGAGAATTTTGGTTTCATCGAAGATGTCAACTTTGATAATGCGCTGTTTTTACCAGATTCTGGTGAGCCACCCCATGTTCAAATAGATATTTCTCACGATAGTGGCGATTACTTTATCTACACTAAACCGAAAGGAAAAGATCAACAGTGGACCATGTGTTCAAACGGAAAGATTAATCACATCGCGGATAAATTCATTCCAATTCCTGTTGATTTAGAGGACATTAAGAAACGAATTACGATTCCCGTTCCAGTTAAGCCAATGCATGATGAGCTATTGGAAAGTGGTCTTTATTTAGGGCCATCCTTCAGAGGAATCAAGAATTTATATAGAAGTAATGGTAACTGGGAATCGCTGAGCGAGATCGAAGTGCATGAAAGTGTAAAGTCTGAGTTCTTCCAGTTCAATATTCATCCAGGTGTTTTAGATAGTTGTTTTCAAACTGTATTCGGAATCTTCAATGAAAGAGAAGACCACAGTAAGAAAATGGGTGTTTACGTTCCGCGTCACATCGATCGCATCAAATGGTATAATGATGTAAACTCTACTAAACTTTTTGTTCACGGTACATTAAGAGAATGGACGGATGAATATGCCATTGGTGAATTGTGGATTTTCAATGCTGACGGAAGTATAGTAGCAGAGTTCCACGGATTTAAGTCTCAATACCTGAAAGGTTCTAGAGGTGAATCTGGTGGCGAAGCTGACCGTTGGTTCTACGAGTATAATTGGAACATGAAGTCTCGTGCAGACCAAGAGCTTCTAAGAAATCCTGGAAAATACCTTCCAAATCCTGCCGATATTAAATCAGGTGTTCAAGAAACAATTGATGAGGTAAATGGTAGAACTGTTCAGAAGGAATACTATGAGCAATACGAGCCAGAACAATACGACTTGACCTTGGCTTACATATGTGCTTCGCTTCAAGAAATGGGAATGTCATTCAAGACAGGAACCAAGGTTGATGTGGATCAATTGTATAAAGATTTTGACGTAAATCAAGTTCAAAAGCGGCTTTTCTATCACATGTTCAAGCTTATCCAAATAGGAGGAATCTTAAAGGGAGCTAGTTCAAATTATGAAGTTGTAAAGACGCCTGATTTCAAAGATTTGAGAGCTTGGATGGCCAGCTTAAACGGCCAGTTTCCGCAGTTTCACCATGAATCTAAATTGCTTGGTAGATGTGGACCAGAAATTACAGGAGTGCTTCAAGGCACGGTTGATCCAATTCAACTAATCTTCCCAGAAAACAAGTGGGACGCGATTGTTCAGTATTACGTGGAGGGATTTGCCTTCAAGAAATACAATGACATTGCCGGAAGGTCAATTGCAGAATTGATTAAGAATATTCCTGAAGATCAAACAATACGAGTACTTGAGATAGGTGCAGGTACCGGAGGTATGACTCAGGCTATTTTGCCAATGCTTCCTGCAGATAGAACAGAGTATGTCTTTACCGATTTATCTCACATGTTCATGATCAAGGCGCAGCAACGCTTCGCCAAGTATCCATTTGTACATTACAAAATCATGGATATTGAGCAAGATCCTGCTGACCAAGGAGTTGATTTGAATTCCTTTGATTTGATTATCGCGTCAGATGTTATTCACGCAACCAGAGACCTAAGTGTTTCTCTTGGAAATGCTAAAAAACTATTGGCATCTGAAGGCGTATTGATGATGCTAGAGGTAACAAACTCTCCCGTTTATCTTGACTTCATCTTTGGAATGACCGAAGGATGGTGGTTATATGAAGATTTCAGAACAGAGCATGCAACTATGGCTCCCGAGAAATGGGAGAAAGTATTGACCGACAATGGTTATACCAATACTGCCTACTTCAGCGATGTACCTGACAACTCAATTTCTTGTCAATCTGTAATCATGGCGAGAGCTGAAAAGCGTGACCTTGAGGAGAAGGTTGTTGAAAATGAAAAGAAAACAGCCATAGCAGATTACCTAGTATTTGCTGATCACAAAGGTGTTACGGATAAGTTATCCGCTCAATTAGCGGGTATCAACAAAACTTCCATCAACGTTACTATCGGATCAGGATTCAAACAAATCTCTGATACTGAATTTGAAATTGGTGCCATGTCACAAGATGACTGCAACAAGGTTATTGACCATGTTAATGCAAGGGGCAGCCTAGAAGGTGTTGTATTTGGTTGGGGATTAGATTTAGTATCAAATGAAAATCTTACTGCTGATTCTATTGAAGAAGCGGAGGAGTTAGGTAGTATCATGTTGATGAACATCATGAGAAAGCTTAATGAGTGTTCTTATAAAATTAACCCTAGCATTTGGGTTCTTTCTAGTGGTGCACAATGTGTTGGCGGTTCTCCTGAGTTAATCAACTTAGGTCAAGAAGGATTAAGAGGTGTGGCAAGGGTTATCGTCAATGAATTCCCGAACTATCCTGCAACTATGATTGACCTGAGTTCTCCGGTTCAAGATGTCGAGATAGAAGTATTGGTGGATGAAATGTTCGCTGGTGACAAAACAGACGAGCTTGCATTCAGAGGAAGAAGAAGATATGTAAACAAGCTCGAGCGCTTGTCAATGGACAACATAGCAAAGAAAGCTATGAAGACTGTGCCTGCAGAAGGTTCTGCTTATACTGGAACCATAGAGGAATACGGAGTATTAGATAATGTGGTTCTTCGAGAAACCGAAAGAAGAACGCCAGCTGCCGATCAAGTTGAAATCCAAATTAAAGCTTCTGCATTAAACTTTAGAGACATCATGATTGCCATGGGTCTTCTTTCAGATGACGCAGTTGATGGTGGATTATTTGGCAGAACGTTTGGACTTGAATGCTCAGGAGTTATTTCAAAGGTAGGTGCTGATGTTACCAACGTTAAAGTGGGTGATGAAGTAATGGCAACCGCTCCTTCTTGTTTAGGAGGTTTTGCTTATGCCTATGGCGTTCACTGTGTGAAAAAGCCTTCTGGCATCAACTGGCAAGAGGCTGCTAGCTTACCTGTGGTATATACAACGGCCTATTTCTCCTTGATTCATCATTGTCGATTAGAAAAAGGAGAAAAAGTACTCATTCATGCTGCTGCCGGTGGTGTCGGAATTGCCGCCATCAATATAGCAAACGCGGTTGGAGCTGAGATTTACGCTACTGTTAGTACACAGGATAAGAGAGATTACATCATAGGCCTTGGTGTTAAACCAGAAAACATCATGAACTCCAGAACTTTGGATTTTGCGGATGAGTTGATGGAGAAGACAAACGGCAGAGGTGTTGATGTCGTGTTGAATTCACTTTCAGGAGAGGCAATTTTCAAATCAGTAAGGTGTCTTGCTGCTTATGGTCGATTTATCGAGATCGGTAAAACAGATATTTACCGTAACTCCAAATTGGGACTTCAGCCTTTCGGAAACAACCTCACCTATTTTGGTGTCGATGTCGATCGATTGTTTGAACAGAAGAAATCATTTGGAGGAAAATTATTCCAAGAATCGATTGACTACTTTGTTGAAAATAATTTCGCTCCACATCCAGTAACTGTATTCCCGATTGGAAAACTGGCGGATGCATTCCAGTTTATGGGTGGTGCAAGACATATTGGAAAGGTGATTGTTTCAATGGAAGGCGAAGTAGATATCGCCCCAGCAACTGAGATCAAATTCAAAGAAAATGGCACTTATCTTTTAACAGGTGGTGCTTCAGGATTTGGATTATCCGTTGCCGAATGGATGACATCAAAAGGAGCCAGAAACTTGGTACTCATGAGTAGAAGCGGTGTGAAAACTGACTTTGAACGAGATATCGTGAAGCGAATGGAAGCAAATGGAGTGAACGTTATGATTGCCAAAGGCAGTGTAAACGATCAAGCTGATGTGGACAGAATCTTCAAAGAAGTGGCAGAAACAATGCCGCCAATAAAAGGTATACAGCATGCCGCCATGGTATTAGATGATGGTTCAATTCCTGAAATTGATCATGACCGATACATGCGCGTGTTTAACCCGAAAGCCGTTGGCTGTTGGATGTTGCACGAAGCAACTAAGGACATGGATTTGGATCACTTCGTATCCTATTCATCCATTTCTGCGATTTATGGAAATCCGGGTCAAGTAAGTTACGTTGGAGCAAATAGCTTCTTAGATAACTTCTCTCATTGGAGAAGAGCTCAAGGTTTACCTGCAACTACTGTTAATTGGGGTGTAATTGGCGATGTTGGATTTGTTGCGAGAAATGCCAGTGAAAGTGGCGTTGTTGTAGACTTATTGTACAAGCAAGGTTGGAAGACCTTCACGATAACACAAGCCTGCTGGATTCTAGAGCAAATGCTCTTGAACAATCCAATTCAACGTGTTGGAACTGACTCCGATTGGGAAACCATTGGTGGTTTCTATCCACATACTACAAAATCGAGCCGTTTTGCTCACTTAGTGAGTGAAAAAGACCTCAATGCAGCATCGGGAGCTGGGTCTGGAGATGGTGCGTTAAAGGCAACATTACTCGAGTCAAAACCAGAAGAGCAAATTGAATTGTTCTTGGGGCAATTGAAAGACACATTTGCAAGGGTACTTGGAACAAGTTCTGAAAAAGTTGACACTGCTGAACCAGTCACTAAATATGGCCTGGATTCATTAATGGCTAACCAGATTAGAAACTGGGTTCAATCCAACGTAAGTATTGACTACTCTATGATGAAAATCATGAGAGGACCAACTATGGAAGAGATGACAGAGCAAATCCTTGATGAATTGAACGGTGCCGGTGGTGGTTCAATGGAAGGAGAAGTAAAATCCGAACTAGATAAATGGGTAATTCGCTATAAGAAGGTTGATAACCCTCGATTGAGACTATTCTGTCTTCCATACTTCGCTGGTGGAGCGTCAATCTTCTCTACATGGCACGAATTCTTGCCAGACGATATTGAAGTATGTGCCATTCAATTCCCTGGAAGAGAAGAAAGAGGAGATGAAAGAGCCTTTGATGATGTTGCCGCTCTAGTAGCCAAAATGGCTGAGGTGATGGAACCATTATTAACCACACCTTGTGCTTTCTACAGCCACAGTTCGGGAGCCGGTGTTGCACTTGAATTGTCTCGTCACCTGAATAGAGAATTAGACGTTCAACCAATCAAGTTTATGGTTGGTGGTTGGAGAGCGCCACACTTAGTGAGCCCGTTCAAATTCTTAGAAGCAATTGCTGATGACGAAGTATACAAAGAGAAGAACATTGAGAATATCAAAAGTCACCTGCGCTCTCTGGAAATTCCAACAGAAGTAATTGACAATGATGCGGTGTTTAACGAAATGCTTCCAGCTTTAAGAGCAGACATCCTATTGGGCAAGAGATACAAGTACATCAAAGATGAACCATTGAATTGCCCATTAACGGCATTTGCTGGAACCGATGACACTGTGTTTACAGAAGACCAAGTAAGAGGTTGGGATCAACACACAAACTCTGAATTTAGATTTAGAGTTGTTCCTGGCGGACACTTATTCTGTAGAGACAATAAGGAGGACTTGCTCAATATCGTAACCGAAGAATTGAGCGAAGCGGTAACAGCCTAATTCAAAATGAACAAAGCAACTGGGAAAGTAGGCCATAATATGGAAGACTTTCCCCTTTTGTCTTCAGGACAACTGCATGTTTGGAGTGTAAACACGAATCCAACAGCCGAATTACTGGAAAGGTGTAAAGTCGCATTGTCAGAATATGAATTAACGCGAATTCCTTTTTTCAAATTCGAACAAGTACAGCAGAACTATATTATCAGTCAAGGGGTATTGCGACTTCTATTAGGTGCGTATCTCGGAATGAATGCCAACAAATTGAAGACTGGAAGGCAAGCAAAAGGCAAGCCGATTTCCTTAGATGATCCCGACATTCATTTCAATATTTCCAATTCTGGAAAAATGGCGGTTTATGCTTTTTCGCGCGACAGCGAAGTAGGCATTGATCTTGAACATATTCGACATATTCCTGATTTAGATGAAATGATAACCAAGAACTTTAGTACCAACGAGAGAAAGTATATTAATGCCAGTGAAAAAGATAGAAACAGTCGCTTTTTCCGATTCTGGACAATCAAAGAATCATACTTAAAAGCTATCGGAGAAGGAATGCGTTTGGCTCCAGATAATTTGGAATTTTCCATAGAAAAGGACGGCATAACTCATCTAAGCACAAGAGGCGTTTTTGAATTGGAAGATTGGATTTTCAAGGAATTTTCGCCCGCTACCGATTATGTTGGAACACTAACTTTTATGCAGAAAAACAGTAGCATTGAATACATGAAGTTCGTTTAGACATAGTTCCACCTGCCCTAATTCTACCATGAATACATACACATTGGCAGAAGCTCTTATTTTTGGTCGTATTGAAAATTTACTTTGACAAAAACTGTGGCTAGCGCATGGTTGAAATAAGAAAGAAATTACACGATGGAAGTAACTAGAACATTTGACCTTCTCGAAAGGTATGCCACTGAGTTTTCTAATAAGCCTGATGCGCTAGCCGCCAAAGTCAATCGCAAGTGGGTAAATTACAGTACCAATGATTACATAGAGGCTTCTAATAACGTAAGCTATGGTTTGTTGGCTCTTGGTTTGGATAGCGGAGATAAAGTAGCAACCATTACTAACAACCGACCTGAATGGAATTTTGTGGACATGGCTCTATCCCAAACGGGAATGATACACGTTCCATTATTTGCTACACTCACCAAAGAAGGATACAAGCAGATTTTTGAACACGCAGAAGTGAAGGCAGTGTTTGTCTCAGATGCGAAATTGTACGAGCAACTTAAGCCTATCGCCCCTGCTCTATTTTTTACGTTTGATGCTGTTGCAAATGCACGTAACTGGAGTGAAGTCCGAGACCTAGGAAAGGACAATGCAGAACAGTGCATAGCGCATGTGATGGCAACAAAAACCCAAATAAAGGCTACTGACCCAGTGACACTTATCTATACATCAGGAACTACAGGAAACTCGAAGGGTGTTTTGTTGTCTCATCAGAACTTAATGAGCAACGCCATCGCAGCGGCAAGTGTGTTTCAACTAAAGCCAGATCAGCGTTATCTCAGCATACTTCCTATTTGTCATGTTGGTGAGCGTATGGGTAGCTATCAAACCCAATATTCGGGTTGTAGCATCTATTATGCTGAAAACCTTGCCTCAATTGCCAATGACTTGAAAGACGTGCAGCCTCATGGTTTTGGCGCTGTACCTAGAATATTGGAAAAAGTGTTTGACAAGATTATCGCCAAGGGACACAAATTAACTGGCGTTAAAAAGAAACTCTTTTTCTGGGCATTAGACTTGGGATTAAGATACAAACATGATGGAGAAAATGGCTGGTGGTATGAGTTTCAATTAAGTATAGCAAACAAGATAATATTCAGCAAATGGCGTGAAGCAATGGGTGGTAACGTAGTTTCCATAGGAATTGGTGGAGCAGCTTTACAGCCGCGGTTAGAAAGAGTGTTCTGGGCGGCTGGCATTAAGCTATTGAACATGTATGGGCTAACCGAAACCTCTCCCATTATTTCCATCAACAGACAACAATCTCCAGATCTGAGATTGGGATCGGTTGGTGCATTGATCAAAGACGTAGAAGTTAAGATTGCCGCTGATGGCGAAATCCTTTGCAAAGGACCCAATGTTATGATTGGCTATTACAAGGATGAAAAAGCCACGAGCCAAGCGATTGACAGCGAAGGATGGTTCCATACGGGAGATATTGGTGTGATGGATGACGGAAAGTTCCTACGCATCACAGATAGGAAAAAGGAGTTGTTTAAGCTGTCCAATGGGAAATATGTTTCGCCTCAATCCATTGAAAATATATTTAAAGAGTCCGTATATATTGATCAGTTAATGGTCATTGGTGAAGGAGAGAAATTTACCAGCGCTCTGATTACCCTCAATTTTGATGAAATGAAATCATGGTGCGCACAAAACGGGCTGCCATTCAATGACCTTTATAAGCTGGTGAATATGCCTGAAGTTTCAGAGCTTTTAACTGGAATCGTAAAAGGATTCAATAAATCACTGAGCAAAGACGAGCAAGTTAAACGATTCAAAATTGTGCCTGATGAATGGACACCGGTCACTGGAGAACTGTCTCCTACCCTGAAATTGAAACGAGGAGTTTTAGTTGATAAGTATACTGATTTGATCAATGAAATCTTCAATAAGGACGGAGCAGAAATTTAGAGGAAAGGAAATACCGCTGGAGGGGGTATTGGGTTTTATGAATTAGGACTAAATACCGTTCAATCACGCACTGCTAACTGAAAAACCGTCAATTTCTCTCTATGGTGAATGGAACTCTATCCCTTAACCAAATTTGCAGGATACTTCCGCTTTGATTTTGGGAAAAAGAAGAAGTGCTTGATGTATGTAGCCTTTTCTGGCCCATTGTCATTGTAAAATTCTTCCATGTAATTATTGAAACTTCGCCTATCGGTCGAAGCCATTTCCTTTGCTTTATCGGTAATATCAATAAACTCAAAGGTGACATCGCGCTTTGGTGAAAAGAAAATCAGGTTAGCGAAAAAATAGAAGATGCCTTTCAAGAAGGTGAGAATGAAACTGGGTCGCTCTCCCATCCAAGCAAAAGACCACATGCTGCCCCAAAGCCCGCTGATTCTGACTCCTATTACCTTGGTGTTTTTTGGTAAGCTAGATACGATAACAAAAGCGCTTTGTTTGTTATGGATTTTCTCAATTGGCGTATGTGAAATTTGACCAGAAGGATATATGATTACGCTCTTTTTCCTTTTGAGCGCATCGATTACCTTGGAGAATATGTTTTTCAAAACATCCGGATCTCTATTTCCGCGTTTTATATCGCTTACGGAAACCACATTCCATTTCTTTAAAAAGTAGCTGATCACAGGAATCTTAACAATGCTTTCAGATACGACCGGCACAAAATCGCAGTGCTGTGCAGCAATTACAGCTATAAGCTGTGGATCAATGTGTGACTGATGATTTGGTAAAAAAAGCTTTGCACCAGGAGCCTCCAACATATCCATACCCTTGATAGTAATACGGTATCTGCGGGTTAAAATGAAATAGTAAATCCGAACTAAAATTGCGAGTCGTTTCATTGCTTATTTGTACTCTAAAACTTAGGTTGTTACCATCTATACAGCAATTGCAGTGCGCCATTACTTTCAGTTATAGCAAGAGTATGTCAAATTAAATTTGGGAG
>CALKOP010000173.1 GCA_938091155.1 uncultured Flavobacteriales bacterium
ATGGATACTTTGATATTTCTGCTCCAGAGCAATTGAAGTCTGACCTATTGCGCTGTGCATATTTATTAGGCTTTCAAAGTGACCTTGAATTTTATGAGCGCGAATTCGGTCGTAAATATGAACCTAGAAATACTGAAAATGGAGAATTGGTTTTCCTATGGCACAATGGAATGGGGCCTATTAAGGATGAGGTAAGTTTCAATTTTATTGCCATACTAGGACAGGCTGGCTATGTCATTTTTGAAAATGCTGAGTTAGGAATAAGTTTTCCTTTTTATATCGGAGAAGACAAGAAAAAAAGAGATGACTTACTTGCATTGCGGGTAGTGCGGGTTGCCTTTCCTAAATACCTAGAGCGGCCAACGTATTATAAGGATGCGCATATCATGGTTAACGGACAAAAGCATCCACTAGAATTGATGGAGAATATAAATGATATCGCATTCAAAACCCTAAAAGATCGCTTTCTACGTGAAATGGGAGTTTCATTATTGAGACTAGGACTGAAAAAAGCAGCCGAAATAAAGCTAGCACAAGAAAATGTAGCTCTAGGAGCCGCAGCAACAATAACGAATGCGATTACTGAAAAGGCTGATACAAGAAACTGGCAAACGCTGCCACATTCGGTGTATTATCAGCGTGCTAGGCTAGAAGCTGGCGACAACGTAATTGGCATTAGAATGCAGAACGTAAATGAAAGAGAAGATAAAGCTGGTTTTACTTTAGAAGCTAAGTTGGGACTACAATTCTTACCATATTACAGTTTAGAACACCTTCCGGCCGCGCCTTGGGACGATGCTAGTTCCGTTCGAGTTAAGAATCAGTAATTATTCTGATCGAAAAAAATCGATTACAGATAGGTTTACGAGGTGCACGTTATTATAGTAATAATGTAATATTTCATGATATGGATAACCTCGTTTAGCCATGATCATTGCTCCTTCTTGACATAAACCTACACCATGACCATATCCATGACCTTCTAGTATTACCGTGTCATTTAGGTTTTCAATGGAAAAATATGCAGATTGTAGTTTAAGATCGTAACGAATGGTTTTGAAATCAATAGCATCTTTTCCATCCGATTCAGGGTCGAAAGTAATGTCTCGTTCTTCTGGGCAGTAGTTTAAAACTGCATGTCGGGCAATGGGATCGTTAACGGGATAATCGTGTTTTGTTTGAAGATAACTTAACCATTTGTCCTTAGTCGTTTCATATCTCCAATAGGAGTGAGGCTCTTGAATGCAGTTCTCATCTACTCGGGCTCTCAAATAATCAAGATATCCACTCCAAACATCTTCACTATTACATGTGTAACCACCACAATTACTGTGAAATGCAGCAGTAACAAGATTTATGTCACTATCCACGATTACAATTCCAATTGTTTCTTGTGTGCCTCTCAGAATGTCCGGATTTGATTTGCTGCGTGTATGATACACTTGGCAATGAACTTTGTCACATAACTGGAAACCTTCGGTTTCGTGTCGTCCTCTGTTATTTAAGGCATAAGTTCTACAAATGACAGACTGTACTTTATAGTACTCTTTTGGTTCTTTTGATCCTGCTTCAGATTCTACTACACCCGCTACATAGTGTTCAATATAGACTTCGTTAATTACTGCTAGTTTATTGCTCTCAGCCTTTATAATAAAGTCGTCATTGTGTTCTCGAGCTTTTTTATCTCCGTCTGTTCGTTGAAGCTTTATTGAGCTTCCCCAACTGTTTCTTTTAATTTCGACAATGGCATAGGTGCCTAGAGTCTTACTCAATGTCCTTAGTTCTACCAATCCATTCTTACTTGCCACCCTAAGAATAGATTTATCATCAACTCTTAAAAGCTCCTGTCCATTTCCAAACACAGTGTAGGAACCTTCACTGGCTTGCATGATTATTTCAGCAGGCTCGGTTCTATGGTAAAGGCCGATTTTGAGAATTTTTGTGGAACTCTGGCCAGCGAAAGTGGAAAAAATGGATAGTACAATGAGCAGGTATCGCATCAAACAAAGCTACCTAGGTATTGGCAATGCTATTTTCTATTGATTGAGGCTTTTCAACAATTGGCTGGCAACAATTTTAGAGGCCCCACCAGCGCCAAGTTTTGCATTCAATTCCACGTAATCGTTTAAAATTTGTTCTCGTTTGTCGCCTCCCAATAAAATAGACCTTAGCTCAGTGATAAGTGCAGTTGTATTGGCATCTGATTGAATGAGTTCTGTAATTGACATCCTGTCTAAAATTAGGTTTACAAGACTGATGTACTTCACCTTAACTAGAATTCGAGCAAGCCAAACGCTTAAAGCATTTGCCTTATATACTACAACTTCTGGTGTTCCAATTATTGCGGTTTCTAGAGTGGCAGTGCCAGATGTAATAACTGCAGCCTCGGCATTTTTAATCAGTTTGTATGTATCCCCTTCAACTATTGCAACGCCTTGATTTAAGAGAGAATGATAAAGTTCTTCTCTTAACCAACTAACCTTAGATACTACGATTTGATAATCAACAAAGGCCGATGGCAATCCATTAATGAGGGGCAAAATTTTGGATATCTCTTGTTTTCGGCTACCGGGTAAAATAGCAATTATTGGCTTATTTGCGTCTAGTTGGTGCTTAACACAAAATGCTGATTTATCAAAGTCAAATTGTTCAATCTCATCTAGCAACGGATGACCCACATATTCAGCGTTGATTCCGTGTTTATTGTAAAACTCTTGTTCAAATGGAAGTATTACAAATACTCTTTTCACAAAGGCCTTTATTTTTTTCGCTCTTGACTCTTTCCAAGCCCAAATTTGAGGTGATATATAGTAGTGGCTAGGAATCCCCATTTTATATATATGCTCGGCCATCCGTAGATTAAAACCTGGGTAGTCAATTAGGACTACTGCATCCGGATTGAAGCTTTTAATGTGAATCTGACAGAGTCTGAAGTTTTTGATGATTGTAAAAATGTTGGCTAATACTTCTACAAAACCCATGAAGGCGAGCTCATCAATGTGCTTTAACACGGTTGCTCCCTGCGATTTCATTTTGTCGCCACCCCAGCAGGCAATATCGATATTCGGGTCCTGTGCTTTCAGCTCCTTTACCAAGTTTGCGCCATGCAGATCACCGCTAGGCTCACCGGAAATAATGAATAACCGTTTAGACATATTTGAAATAGATGATAAATGGAGCGTAGATAAATACCGCCATAATAACCCCATTGGCTGCCCTGTACATATTTTGTCTAAGGAAAAGGAAAAAGAAGATGAGGTTGAAAATTAATGAAACAGACAAAAGAGGAGCATGCGTAGAACTGTTATTTAAGATCATCTTTATAAATCCTCCAATAGTTTTGTGATTAAACATAAAAAGATAAAAAACAAAGGCACCAATCCACGGGCCAACTAGCCCAGGAATCAATCCAGTAATTATTTTATTGTATCGCACAGTCAGAGATTCCATTCCTTCAAATTATCGAGGTTGGCATAATGTGTAAGGTCATAAGATACAGGTACTATTGAGACATATCCATTGTCTAAAGCCCAAAGATCGGTGTCTTCATGATGTTCCTCAAATGGCACAAAATGACCGGTCAGCCAATAATAGTCTTGCCCAGATGGATCTTGTCTTTTATCAAACTCTTCTT
>CALKOP010000174.1 GCA_938091155.1 uncultured Flavobacteriales bacterium
CAGTAATCTAATTCCTTCTACATTCATTTCATCCTTAAAGCCAATATTTATAAGGTTTTCAGCCGGATTTGGATAGATATTAAATGATTCTTCGGCTTCGTTATCTTGAATTCCTACTCCATTAGCCGCAACAGTGAATGACCATACTTCGCTCCATGCGGAAGTGTTTCCATTTTTCAAACTATTGACTCGCCAGTAGTATGTGGATCCATTCTCAAGACCAGAAGTTGCAAACTCAGTGTCTTCGTTATTAGAGGATTCGCCAATATATGTAGTTAATCCTGATTGAAGTGCCCCTGATGTGAAATTCGCATCGGTATCTATTTCATAATTATAACTGGAAGAACCAGGCACAGATTGCCAATTCAGCAACACATTGTTGTTCATTGATGGCGCGCCATTTCCAGGATAAACCAAGAAAGGCTCATCATAATATGTTCCTGAAATATTGATATTGTCAAGGTACATATGATTACCACCGTCATTCTTAGATTGAAATTTGATCATAGTATTTGAAGAGAACCATTGTATAGGCAGGTTAGGAATGATAAAGTTTTCCCAATCAGACGCTTGTGGTTCAAAAATGACCGTTGTTATGGGAGTCGAGCCCGATAATGAGTTCCCATTTCGCGTCCAAAGATTTCTCCATGAGTCCCCACAATCATCGCTGACAAGAAGCGTGAGTGCATCACTATTGTCACCCGCGATACGTGCATAGGCAACATCAAATGAAATTGTGATTTTGTCCAATGGACGGAAATCAATGCTGGAGAAAATTAAATCGTCAATGCTGTTTCTCCCAGCACCAATGTTCGATAATTTGTAACAAGTATTATCCCCAGATCCAAACTCTGTATTATACTCCCAAACATCCCCATCATCTTCTTCTAGATAGTTGTCTGTTATCCAATTTCCATCTTCAGAAAAGTCCTCGACAAAAGGAACTCCGAGGCCAATGGGTTCAGATACGGCAAAAGCCAGTTCTTCCGATACTGATAATGCAGTAGTGCCCTGTGTAACCGTCAATTCTACGTTATACTTACCAGCCATTGTAAAGCTCAATTTTGGATGGCGATCTGTGGACGTAATTGTTTCTGGACCAGTGATGTTCCATGACCAAGTCTCGGCTCCATAAGTAGACTCATCAAAAAATTTTACAGTATCTCCTGCACAGAAAGCACGTTTTTGGATATGGAAATGTGCAGCTATTAAATCCGCAACGCCTGTGTTTTCTAAATTACTTTGTTTCCATAGATTTTTGCGTTCGGCAACTGAGCTATTAAGCACATTCCGCATAACAGTAACCTGTCCTTTTGTGAAGTTTGCCTCACAACTTGCGTAGTCCATGAAATTCTGAATGTTATCTAAAGAACCACAAGTAGTTCTATTCAAATCGCAATTGCCAGCGCTTACACCAAGGCAATTTGGAGTGTCATTGATACCATCATCCATCTGGCAGTTATTAGCACCATCACAGGGTAAACCTTGTTGAGACCCATCGCAACCGGGGGCATTGGTTTCACCCCAAGTGTGAGGTAGCCCGAGGTAATGGCCAACTTCATGGGTTAAGGTTTTTCCTGTTGTTCCACTTGCCGTTCCGATAGAACCAACATATCTATGATTTGAAATAACTCCATCCGCATCTGGATTACCATCAGCTGAAGGTGGTCTGTACGCATATGCCGCTGCTCCACCGATATAGATTACATCTGTAACCCAAATGTTCAGGTATTCATCACGTGGCCATGGGTCTAGTTTAGATCCATCATCACCAACGTAGGTTTCGGGAGACTCAATGCGTTCAATTCCAGATGTTGAATTTCCGTCAGGGTCAAGTTTTGCTAATCGGAATTCTAAGTCACCTAATCCAATATCATCGTTAAACGCACTAATAAGCGTCGCTAATTCAGAATTGACAGCGCTATAGTCCTCATTCAATATGCGCATGGCATCATGAATTTGAGCATTAGGAATATTTTCGGGTCCGTTATTATGGATTATATGAAAGACAACAGGTATTACATACACCTCTGCTCGCGATCCAGAAGGAGTTTGATTTGCAAAAACATCTTTCTTAAATGTTTGAAAAGATTGCTCTAGATCAGGATCAGAACTTCGCAGTTGCTGCTCTATGATATGCTGAGCACATGGATGTTGACTGTAAGATGTAAAAGCAAAAAGCGATGCAATGATCGCAAGGTATAATGACTTCATAAGCACGCTGTCTTCATTACGAAAGTAACGATTACAGAGCGGAAACTTTTCGTAATTGGTCGAGTGTACCGTAGTGCTATACCAACTATTCATTAATATCGGTAAAGCGCTGAATATCTTTTACCTGTCCAAAAATCATTAGCGTGTCATTCTCTGTCAACATGGTTTTAGAGCTGGGTACCCCTAAAACGTGCTGTTCAGTAACTGTTTCTCCATTTTTTATTTCTTGGAATTCTCTTTTAATGGTGATAACAGTAAGCTTGTATTTATCCCTTAGGCCTACCTCTTCTAAAGAACGATTAATTATTCTTTTAGGAGCTCTAATTTCAACAATCTCAAAATCATCCGGGAGTTCTAAAAAGCTCAGGATGCTCGGATTTAAAAGACGTTCGGCAACAATTTTAGCTACTTCATCTTCAGGGGTTAAAATCTCACTTACGCCTAAACGCTCAAGAATCATTCGTTGGTGTTTTCCGTGTGATCTGGCTATGATCCTTTTTGAATCCAGTTCTAAAAGATGTGCCGCGCACAAAAGTTGAGCTTCAAAGTCCTTACCTATAGCAAGCACAAGGGCATCAACCTCATGCACACCATGGGCGATTAGCGCCTTACGATCTGTCGCGTCCATGCAAATAGCCATTGACACATCATCTTTTATAGATTCGATATGTGCGGGACTATTATCAATAGCAATTACCTCCGCACCTTTTGTAGATAAAATGGAAGCGATCGCTCGCCCAAACTGGCCTAGACCAATTACCGCGTATCTTCGAGACATGGTTTAAAAAATTTGAACAAACCTACTGCTTTTGCCAATCGATGAAGAAGGATACGGTATTCCTAAATATTTTTATCGTTGGTCGTAACTTTTGGTTTTATATGCCGTCACATGGCAGCAACTTGAATAAATAAATGGACGTAAGGTCTTATAATAAAATCGTGGATCAGCAGGCGGATGGTCTGTTTCGCTTTGCATATTCTATGTGCAAGGACCGAGATGATGCAAAAGATATTGTACAAGAGGCTTTTTCGGCACTTTGGCAGAAGAAGGATCAGGTCAATCCGAGCAAAGTGAAATCCTATCTATTTACAACAGCGCACCATAAGGTGATAGACATGTTTAGAAAAAGTAAGCGCTTTCAAAAAATGGAGGAAGTGCCAACTCACCTAACAACACCTCAGCACAATCACGACTTAAAGGCCATTTTGGACGAAGCACTTAATACCTTAAGTGAGACTCAAAAATCGGTGATTCTACTTCGAGATTATGAGGGCTATAACTATGAAGAAATAGCGGACATCATAGGATTGAATCTGAGCCAAGTGAAGGTTTACATTTTTAGAGGACGTCAGAAATTAAAGAATTACATCGGGAAAATGGATGTAGTAATATGAGTTTAAGAATTGACATATCGAACTACGAGTCTTACGTAATAGATTTCATGGATGGTGCTTTGAACCAAGAAGATAAAGCTCATTTTGAAGCTTTTTTATTGAAACATCCAAATGTAGCTATCCAGGTAGAAGAATTAATAGATACTGACTATAGCCTCACTCCAATTGAGTCGATTAACGATAAAGAAAGCTTAAAATTTAAGATTATTGCCGTTGCAGGAATTGATGAATCGAACTATGAGGAAGCGATGGCTGCCTTTGTGGATTCAGAATTGCACCCGGATCTAGCTGCAAACATGGCTGGTTTCATTGCTGCGAATCCTGTTTTGAAAAAAGATTTTGATCTATACCAGGCCACAAAGTTGACGCCAACAAACGATTTAGTTTTTGTTGGGAAATCAGACTTGAAGAAGCCTATTCCATTGTTTGCTCCATCATTAGGAACGTATCGTATTGCTTCAGCCATCTTAGTATTGTTTGGAATCATTTCACTCCTCAATTCTATTGAGGATGAAATTTATATTCCGCGCAAAGGATCTATGCAATTTGCCTCTATTTCGATTGATGTGCCAGCGACTTATGCATCTGACGAACCAACAAAAATGATTGCTTCTGAAATAAATGAATCAATCCCAATGCATATAGCCAGTCGCACAACAGTGCCAGCTATGGCCCGAAATCAGACCTTAAAAAAGTGGGCACCTCAGCCTATTGATCTAAGGGAGGCATCGAGTCTGGCTTTTGTCCTTCCAAGAGAAGCGCCTGGAGTTTTATGGGCTCAAAATGAACGGACAGAGGAGCTAAACCTTACTCAGTTTATAGGCAAAGAGCTGTTGGGACTTGCACCAGATAAAACGCAAACGACCAAATCATTGCTAAAAGAAAGTACCAAGAAGGTCATTGATCAAAGCGAGCAATTTGCGGTGAATATAAAACGAGATGTCGATAATAAAAAGACATTCAGTCTATTAGCGGGTGCCATTGAGTTCAAAAGAGTGACTTATAACTCTAATTAAGTGCGGTTTTT
>CALKOP010000175.1 GCA_938091155.1 uncultured Flavobacteriales bacterium
AGACACAGCAATTTGACGCTAAACTCAGTGCATTGGGGAAAATTGGTTTGTACGCTGAAGTAGGTCGATACCGCATGTTTCAATATTCTAAGCTCATAAAATATATGGACTATGGAATTTCATATAAAGGACTTCGAGGCAAAGAAAAAGCCGAAGGGCAATGGGTGAGTTTACCGGGCGAGGCGGCAATTTCCGCATTGGAGCAAACCTCGGGTAAGTTCGGTTATCACTATGCTGAAGCATTTGTGAACTTCAATCATGTGTGGAGAATTGGGAAATACAACTTCATTCAGAATAGCTTAGGAGTAAATGCAGGTTATGCTTTTATTGCAAACTTGGCGGGTGCCACAGTCTCAGCTGCAGCCACGGGAAATCCAGGTCAGTTTTCAACTCAATTACATTATAAACTGGGTTATGGTATTAAGATGCGGGGCAACTGGCTAATCATCCCAGCTTTAGAAACTCCAATATTGAACGTATTGCCATTTGAGCCACCACGTTCATCACTCGGTTTTTTTGCAAGCCGATATAGACCTGTGATTTTGAGTATTCGCTTCTTTTTTATGCGGCCAGCAAACACGCTAGATTGTACCCCAATCAGAACAAGAGAGGGAACGAAAATGCCAACCGATATGGGTAAGCAGAGGCAAATGGACGAGACTAAATAGTCTTATTCTTTCCACTCAATTTTCTTGTGACTGCCATCACAGAATGGTTTGTTGGCAGATTCTCCGCATCTGCAAAGTGCGGTGATTGTCGCTCTTTTTTCCACTGAGCCATTGGAATGTGTGATTTCAACATCGCCATGCACTCGAATAGCTCCATTAGGGGAAATTTCAATTTTAGTGCTATTACTCATTTCAACTGTCGGTTTTCCTTCATCATTTCGATACCAAGAGAAAGCCCCTGAAGGGTACTTGTCTATTTGAGCTATGAGCTCTTCAGTCGTTGCGCCTTCAACTTGTATCCAGGGTTTATCCTTCGGCTTAAAACCTTCGGGCAATCCTCTCCAACATTTTTCTGAATGAATGCAAGTTGCCGGTTTCCAAACAACGGTTATTTCTCCGTTTGTTTATTCTTTACTGATGTTTGCGCTCATCTTGTTGGTTTGTAGTTGGTTTGAAAATCGTAGGTAGCTTCAGTTTCAATTTTTTCATATCCGAGTCCAGATAAGACATCAGGATCTAGCATTTCTGAAATTACTCGCATATGCGTAGCAGGAAATTTCTCTTTAAATGAGCCCTTTTTATAATACAGCATCCGCTTAGCGTTAAAGCTCCGACTCATGCCTACTTTTTTTGGTAGATGCCATTCCGTTGATTTTGGCTCAAACTCAAACTTTGCTCGAATTTTTCCCAGGTTTTCATCCGTTTGATTAATCATGTCTTCATACCGAATGATCTGTATTCTTTCAGGTGCTTCCTCTGCGAATTGCAACCATTTTTTATGAAATAGATTCCAATCGAGCATGAATTGTCCGTTGGCAATTTTTGCTCGAACAGGAATATAATTTCCTTTCGTAGCCAATTTCATAAAGCTCTGATACCAAGCATAAGGATCTTTCACGGCAATCACATATTTCAGATTTGATTTACCTGTTAACTGGCTAACCTTTTGGTCAAAAGACTGGAAATCAGAAAAATGAAAGTTGTTTAAAAACTGCGTAATTGGAATGAAGTGCTTTTCATCATATAAGCGAAAGTGCTTGTGGGTGGGTAAAGCATCTGGATAGTGTTCATTCCAAAACTGAATGTTCTTGAAATTTTCGAGCATGACGGCCTCAGTAAAATTGGTGCCTGATCGCTCTAAACCGTAAATCATTAAATCCATAGAATCGTGTTCAACTCAAATTTATAGCTATCGATTCGGAATCCAGCCGCGTAGGTTGTAATATGCAATCAGAAATGGATATTTCAACCGTTTCCTAACCCTTCGCCACTTGAATTTTTTACCCGAATATTTAGCTTGTTTATAGTCTGATTTGTTAGCGTGAGGATATGCCGTGTGAGGAGTTTTTCGATGAAGGAAATCGCACAGCGATGACCAATCATTGTGTTCTTTCAAATTATAAACAAGCAGGTCATCTGGTCGATCTTTGAAATATTCTTTAACCTCAGCTATATGGTTCTCAAAAACACGGATGGTATGTGCCTCATTTTGTGCTGGTATTCCCTTGCCCCTTCCATAGACCCATTCGTGCATGGGTGATCTCAAATCATCAATGTGAAATGCCACACTCTTATACCATGCCTGTGAATCGCGAATTGTAAGTATGAACTTACTACCAGGATATAGACGGTCTAGTTCTTTGTAAATCTGTGGAATTGGATTGTCCTCAAAAGCATCAAAGCGATCAATATGGCTTTCAATTGCATTCCAATTACCTTTCATGATGGGCAATAGAAGTTTCCAGGAATCAGGACTGACACGATAGCCCAGAGCGGAAAGAGCGCGGTTCATTGTGGTTGTTCCAGTTTTCATGAAACCTATGCAATAAATCTTGGAGGAAATTGGTTTGCTCACAGTTCAAAGAAAAGGTTTTAGCTTATTTCCATCGGCACTTCCATCAATAAGATGTCAGCATCTTCAGTTGCTTCAATTTCTAGTTTAGACGTGTCCCATACTCCTAATCCATCGCGTTTTTCAAGCGATTGCCCATTGATTTTTACTTCGCCATCTATAATGAAGGCATAAATGCCATTAACGGATTTCTTTAGTTGGTAGTCTGTTTTTTCGTTTTTGTCTAATTGACCAAGATGAAACCAAGCATCTTGGTGTATCCATACTCCGTCATCCGTTTCAAGTGGCGAAAGCACTTGTTGAAACTTGTTTTTTCTATCCTCGGTTTTGAAGGTCATTTGATCATAACGAGGTTCTACGTCCTTCTTATTTGGGAATAGCCAAATCTGAAGAAATTTCACAGGTTTGTCGGCATTCTTGTTGAACTCACTGTGTTTGATGCCCTTGCCGGCACTCATCACCTGTACATCTCCCTGTTTGATGATACCTGAGTTACCCATGCTGTCCTCATGTTTCAAATCACCATCCAATGGGATTGAAATGATCTCCATATTGTTATGCGGATGAGTGCCAAAGCCTTTCCCTCCCGCTACAAAATCATCATTCAACACTTGGAGAACGCCAAAATGCATACGCTTTGGATTGTGATAATTTGCAAAACTGAAAGTGTGATTTGATCTGAGCCAACCGTGATCAGCCTTTCCGCGACTACTAGCCTTGTGCAACACCATGTTTTCCATGATTACTGAAGTTTTACGGGGTAAATGATTGAATCCAACTTGATGGTTGAATGAGTCGAATGTTGATTTTGTCAGGTCCTTAACGTTTAGATCTAATGCCGATAGTCTTGAGGCGGCTACCCCACCCAAAAGCCTTAACCCTGCTTTTTTAAGAAAGTCTTTTCGTTGCATGTTTTCTCATTTTCTGATGACGTCATGCCATTTGCTGCGCTTCTCCAACATTGCTTTTGCAAAAGGACATAGAGGCAGCACTTTCTGTTTGTTTCCCCGGGCCCAATTCACCATGGCCTCTAATATTGCTGTTCCCGCTCCGGTGCCTTTTACTTTTGGGTTTACCTTAGTGTGATCGATGATTACATTGTTAGCATCTAATCTGGAATAGGTCATTTGCGCGATACTTTCTTCGCCTTCTATGAGCTCGATTAATCCCTTCGAGTTTTCTTCGCTAATCCGAAAAGAACGTGACATTAATCGAGTTTTTTAGTGAATTCAGAAACAGGCTTTCTGGTTCTTGGCTGTAACTCTCTTTTATGAAATGGCTCGTCTAATTTTTCTGGGACATCTAAGTGACCAAGAACAATGAAGCAAGCGATTTCAAATTTTTCCGAGTCAATTCCAAATGCACTCAATGCCTTGTCCATATGAAAACCACCCATCATGTGTCCGTAAATATCGATGTGTGCTGCCTGCATCAACAATGCGGAATTAGCTGCACCTACATCATGCATATGGTGTCTATTGTCTCGGTCTTTGTCGTTGAATTTTCGTTTTGCCAATGAAATCAGCATGTGCGAACCATTTTTAGCCCAAGGTTGATTACCATCCATCAAGCAGTCAATCATCTGTTCAAAAGCTGAACTGCCTTTTTCCGCGAAAAGATATTCCCAGGGTTGCTCATTCATGCTACTGGCAGACCAGCTCGCGGCTTCGAATAATGCCTCCATGGTTTCAGCAGAAATTGGTTTTTGACTAAACGATCTTGCGCTCCAGCGCTCAAGTATTAATGGATGAATGTTGTGTGTTGTTTCTGGCTTTTTTGGATGGCTCATTGTGTTCTATTTATTCGGAATTCAAATATATACAAATACAATATATGTATGTACACATAAATTTAATTATTCTATAGGTAATTGGCAGAAGAGCTGATTTAATGATCTTTTTGTTCACCGGTTTCTTCATTTATTGAAGAACCAGCAGAGTCTTTGCCCAACATTTCCAACACTTCGTATCCCACATCCTTCTGATTCGCTCGAATAAGTGCCCATGTCATTACTCCACTAGTTGCAATAATCACAAAGAGCAAAATACCATTTTGAAAGTCTGCAACCTGTAATTCTTTAGGAATCGCGAAAAAGAGCAAGACAGTAATTAATCCACGCGGGGCGATGTAAACTTCAGGATAAATATCCTTTCCAAAAAACACTTGCATTAAAGCGTATCTCAAGCCATAGATAGTTGCGATAATTAGCAGTGAAACAAGTATGACCTGCACATTAAGAAGGGAGCCAAGTACAATGGTGATTCCGAAAATGATAAAGAAAAAAGTCCGTACGATAAAGGCGGTTTCAGCTGTCACAATATGTAACTCATGAAATAGTGATTTGATGCTCTCCTGTTTCAGGGTTTTTTTTAGGAATCCAGGAAAGAAAATACCCGAATTACTAATAATCAGTCCGAATACCAGAATGATGATTAAACTGCTTAAATGAAACATCTTGCCTATGGCATATAGCAGGATGAGAATGGCAATTAGAAGAAAGGTCTTGACCTGGGTGGTAATGTTTTGAAAAGCATAGATGAGGCCGTAGCTAGCCACAATACTGATCACGATGGTGATTCCTAAACTGATGAAAAAACCTCCAACCGCTTCGCCACTACTTTGATCACCCGTAAGTGAAATCAAGAAATAGAAGAGCATAATGCCCAGAATATCGCTGAAGGTACTTTCATAAATAGCGAACTCTTTTTTCAGTTGTGCTAAACCACTAACCGATGGGATAATGATGGCGCTGCTCAGAATGGATAGTGGAGTGGCGTAAATCATAGCCTTGATCCACGTGAAATTTGGGATTAGAATTTTGATGATAAGTGCAGCGAATCCTGTGGCTGCTAATAAGCCAATGAGCGCCACGAGTAATGATTTTCCAATGAGAGGCAGCTTTTCTTTTTCCAATTTTAAATCAAGAGCTGCCTCTAAAACGATCATGATTAATCCAATAATTCCGAGTAGTTCTAAGTATGGAAACCAGTCTATTCGACCAACATTAAAATAGTTCATCACTTGTTTGATGATGATGCCTGTAACGATCAACATCAATACTGAAGGAACATTGATCCTCTTTGAAAGTATGTTGTAGAAATAGGAAAGAATTACGATTGCCGATGCAGCAATAACCAAAGTATATACACTCATAAATTTTTGTTAGGCTTTTTTGGAAAGCTGAAAATACTGAATCAATAGGTTATATTCGGATACCGCATTATTCAACTTCCAAAACCAACCTCAGAGAATCGGCTTTTGTTCGGACTTTCAACCATTTTTGAAGGCGCACCTTTTCTTCGGTTCGCGGCTTTTTTTCTGAATTGAACATAGGCAAATGTTACAGTATCCAATCTATTGCTATCCGCATTGAAAATTGGGTTTCGCATGAGGGTAAATGCCTTTACATTCTCATGTTCAGCCTTAAGTTCGTTGCTGATTTCTGAAATAGGTAATTCTTGACTTTTCACCTTGATGAGTTCCTTTGCAAGCTGAGTTATACGTTCATCTTTCGATTGTATTACTTCTTCGTTGCGCTTGTAGAGGTCTTCAATGATTCCCGACTTCATGTTTTGATTCATCAGCTCGACTGTTGCCATGTCTAGTCCCTGATCCATAATGGCACCTTGTCGAACAATCAGTTCAGCATCTTCCAAGCGACTAATATTTTTCATTCTGGCTTTGATGTTCGCGATTACATCTTGGTTAATTGGTTCACCGATTAATGCAACTTCTCTTCGTTTAGTGTCACCATCTGTGTTCACCGTTCGGGAAATAACTTGGGCGTTATCAAAAACAAAATTCTCAGTAACAAAAACGCGCGCTTCTCGCTCAAAAACGGAGTCTTGTACCAAGTTGAAGGCAATGTATAATGAAGGGAGTGTAGTAACGATGACAAAAGCGAAAATGATTCTTTTCACCTTGGTCGCCTTTATTTCATCCAAAAATTCAACCTGTAGAAATCGTAAAAATCGAACCACAATGAACGTTGAGAAACTGATGAAAACAGAGTTAATCGTAAAGAGATAAAAAGCTCCAAAAAACTAGCCCCATTGCGCAGTAGCTAGTCCGTAACCCGCGGTGCAAAGGGGAGGCATAAGAGCAGTTGCAATGGCAACTGCTGGTACAGCATTACTTTTTTCTTTTCTGGCACCAGCTACAGTTCCAGCTAAGCCGCCAAACAAAGCAATAATAACATCCCAGATGGCAGGTGTTGTTCTTGACAATAGTTCACTCTGCGCATCGCTAATGGGACTTAAGAAAAAGTACAGGGCGGACGTTCCCACAGATATAGCTACCATCAATCCTAAATTGATTGCGGATCGTTTTATTAAACTGAAATTGAATGTTCCCGCACCAAGACCGATCCCCATGATGGGACCCATCAATGGTGAAATAAGCATTGCACCGATCACCATTGCTGTGGAATTCATGTTCAGTCCAACGCTTGCTATGAAAATGGCAAATACAAGAATCCAGACATTCGGTCCTTTAAACTCTATGCCTTTTCTTATGTATTCGCTAGTCTCTTCTGGTGTCGCCTTATCGTCATCTAGGATCAGACGTTCGCGTATGAATAACAATACCTGAGCAGTTAACCGGCTAGGATTGGGGATGTTGGACTGCGGAGAATTCTGATTTTTGTTGGCTTCCATTTGTCAAATGTTTGGGGCTGAAATATAGGATGGAAATTAATTTGGACAACCATAAGTAAGTTTATAACATCAGATGCCACAGATTACATTGCCTACTGTATAAACGGTGTAAGGTATGAACGTCACACTCAAATCTCCTTATTGAGATGGGGTAGGTCAAATGCTATATTTGGCTTACAGAATTGATTCATTAATGAGTGAGACAGTAAAGCCAAGCGCCACCGATAACGTAGATAAGGAAACCTTATTAAAAGCCTGGGAACTAATGTGCACGGCTAAGTGCATGAGCGAGACCTACAACGAAAACATTCAACTGACATCCAAATACGTGCATGCGACCAGTCGAGGTCATGAAGCTGCACAGTTGGCCTTGGCATTGCAGCTGAAACCACAAGATTGGGTTTCTCCATACTACCGCGATGATTCCATTCTGCTTGGAATTGGTATTAAGCCCTACGATCTCATGCTTCAGCTATTTGCAAAAAGATCGGATCCATTTTCTGGCGGGCGAACTTATTACTGTCACCCATCCTTGAAGGATGATGATAAACCGAAAATCCCTCATCAGTCATCTGCTACCGGTATGCAAGCAATTCCAACCACGGGTGTTGGAATGGGAATTCAGTACAAAGAGTTAATGGGTTTGGCTGAAGATTTCAAAGGCGAAAATCCTGTGGTTGTATGTTCCCTCGGTGATGCCTCTATCACAGAAGGTGAAGTTGCGGAAGCCTTCCAAATGGCTGTTCTAAAACAGCTACCGATGCTCTATTTTATTCAGGATAATGAATGGGATATTTCGGCCAGTGCTGACGAAATCAGGGCTGGAGACGCTTCTCATTATGCCAAAGGATTTAAAGGCTTAGAAGTAATTACTGTGGAGAAAGGACATGATTTCATTGCTTGTTATGAAGCGCTGAATAATGCCATTACAACCATCAGGAAAGAACGACGACCTTTCTTGGTTCATCTGAAAGTGCCATTGTTAAGTCATCATACTTCTGGTGTGAGAATGGAATGGTACCGAGATGATTTAGAAGACGATCGCAAACGAGATCCGCATCCTTATTTTGAATCGCAATTACTGGATTTGGGTATCGATAAATCTTTGCTTGAAGAAGCAACTGCACGAGCAGTGGCCTTGGTTAATGAAGATTTTAAACGAGCGCAACTGGCGGAAGATCCTTTACCATCGGATTTGACGGATCATATTTTTGCACCAACTCCAATCACAGAAGAAAGAGGTGATCGAAACCCTGCTGGTAAGGAAAAAACGGTGATGGTGGATAGCGCTTTATTCGCAATGCGCGAGATATTAGGAAAACACCCTGAAGCTCTTTTGTATGGTCAGGATGTTGGTCACCGTTTAGGGGGTGTATTCCGCGAGGCGGCAACGCTGGCGCAGCAATTTGGAACAGAACGGGTGTTTAATACCCCAATTCAAGAGGCCTTTATTATCGGTTCTACTGTCGGTATGAGTGCTGTTGGATTAAAGCCAATTGTCGAAGTGCAATTTGCTGATTATATCTGGCCAGGATTGAATCAGTTGTTTACAGAAGTAAGTCGAAGTAACTACCTCAGCAATGGCAAGTGGCCTGTTGGTTGTGTTATTCGAGTTCCCATTGGTGCCTATGGAAGTGGCGGGCCTTACCACAGTTCATCTGTGGAAAGCATTCTTTCAAATATTCGAGGAATCAAAGTGGCTTATCCGAGTACAGGAGCTGATTTAAAAGGGCTCTTGAAAGCTGCCTATTATGATCCAAATCCATGCGTTTTGTTGGAGCATAAGGGACTGTATTGGTCAAAAATAAAAGGCACAGAAGGCGCAAAAACAACCGAGCCAAGTGAAGATTATGTTGTGCCATTTGGCAAGGCAAGAGTCGTACAAGAAGCAGATAAGTCCAAAGTGCAATCAGGTGAATCATGTGTCGTGATAACCTACGGTCGCGGAGTTTATTGGAGCGAAGAAGCTGCCAAATCCTTCCCAGGCCAAGTAGAGATATTGGACTTAAGATCTATACAACCTGTAGACGCGAAGGCTATTTTTAGTTCAACTAAAAAGCATGGAAAAGTTATTGTTGTAACTGAAGAGCCACGTGGTAGCTCATTTGGACAAGGAATAGCAGGTAGAGTAGTGGATGATTGCTTTGAGTCGTTGGACGCACCTGTAATCACAGTTGGCGCAGTGGATACACCAGCGATTCCATTGAATGAAATCTTAGAGCAGGCCTACTTGCCAGACGCAGATGAAGTTCGGGCCGGGATAGCGCGGGTGTTGAATTTTTAGATTAATACATGCGATCGATTATTACCCTTATTCTGTTGCTAATAGGATTCAAAATCCGAGCTGTCCATAATTATTCCTTCCCCATGCCAATAGATTACCAACCTCATCTAGGGCCATAGTGTGATCATATTCACGTGAAATTGATTTAATCAAAGGCAGGCCATCTAACATTAAGGATACACTGCTATTGTCATAGCTGCCGTTACCCAATTGCCAATGATCATTCCTGCCCATTGTCCACACTTGGCCCTGTTCATCCAGAATTATCGAGTGGCTATTTCCTCCATCAACCTTTTGCGCCAAAGCAAAAAAATGTACAGTGACAAAAAGTAACAACAATAGAAACCAATGGGGAATTCGTTTCATTTTCCTTGCAGTTTACTCACAAACAGCGCATTCTCGGCTTCTGTTCCTGTAGATATGCGAACACAATGCGGAAGTCCGAAGGCCTTTAAATGACGAATGAAAATTCCTTGTTTCATCATTTTTTCGGTTACTGTTTTTGCTAATTCTTCTTCCTTAAAATCTACCATCACAAAGTTGCCATAGGATGGTGTGTACTCTAATTCAGCGTCATGCATTGCAGTGTAGAACTGTTGCAAAGCGGTCTTATTCAGCATTACTGATTTGTGTATGTGTGCCTGGTCTTCTAATGCTCCAATTCCTGCGGCTTGAGCCAAATTAGATGGAGCAAAGGTCATTTTCACTTTGCTTAATGCTTCTATTAATCTTGCCTCACCTAAGGCATATCCAACTCTAATTCCCGCAATGCCATAGGCCTTGCTAAATGTTCGAAGTGTAATCACATTAGGTCGTCTCAATTGAAAACTATCTGGATAGTCATCTGAAATAACTTTGGCGTATTCGTAATAGGCTTCATCCACAATAATCAATACATGGTCAGGTACGTTGTCAATCAGCTGACTCAGCTGCTCGTTGGAAATCATGGCGCCTGTTGGATTGTTTGGATTGGCGACATAAATTGCCTTTGTCTGAGGTGTTATGGAGTAAATCAAGCGATCAATATCAAACTGATAGCCTCTAGCTAGCGGAATTCGCGCCACTGGAACTTTATTAGATTTTGCCCAGATATACACCGCAACAAAGGTTCCATCGCATGTCAGTAGTTTGTCATTTTTCTCAAAAAATGCCCGGAACATACAGTCGAAAACAGATTCGGACCCATTGTCCACCACCACATTGTCTATATGGCAGTTGTTTTGCTCAGCAATCATTGAACGGAGCTGAGTCGAAGCGGGGTCAGGATAAGTATGAAAATTACCTCCCACTTCTTGTATTCGCTCCAATACATTTGATGAAGGACCTAAATTGTTCTCGTTGTTCCACAATACTGCCCATTCAGACAGACCGAGTTCTTCAATGATTTGTGATACCGGTTTCCCTGGTTTGTAGGAAACAAGTTCTTGAATATTTTTTGGAATAGAAATCATAGCACAAATTGAGTTTCATTGCGCCTGCCAATCATTGCCAAGTGGCAGACTGGATAAAGTTAAGCGTTCGGAATTAACCGAAAAGCATCAGCAAGAAAATACCTATCAAAAGCCCAACGGACAGTACTATTCCGAATCCACCCATGGTAGAATCGAAAACTGTGTTTAGGAAGCCTTCCGGTCTTTCTTCGTGATTATCGTGTGACATACTCTTAAGCTTTGAATGGCGAAGATAGCCAAATCGACTTTTATTTCGTCATATATTGAACAATGTATTTACTCGACTAGTTTTGACCTATATATGAACCAAAGAATATGCGCCTTTTATTACTCCTTCTAATCTCATGTATGTCCGTAATTGGGTTCTCTCAGTCCTCCAAATTGAAGGTAAACATCGATCCCATTTCTATGGAGATTATGCTTCAATATGGAATGGAATTGGATCACGGTACCATAAAAAAAGGACATTTTATTATTAATGACTTTTCATCGAGAGAAAGACAATGGCTGGATGAATCGGGTATTTCTTATGAAGTGTTGGTTGAAGATCTAGAGCGATTCTATGTCAATCGCTCCGCAGATGCCAATGCAAGTCGAGGCTCAAGAGCAGAATGCAGCACTGAGACCTTGGAAGAATTCGAAACACCAGATAACTTCAGTGCGGGATCCATGGGCGGATTTTTTACTTATCAGGAATTTTTGGATCATCTGGATGCCATGGTCACGGAATATCCTGATTTAATTTCTGCTAGAGCTCCAATTGACACTTTTCTCACCCATGAGGGACGACCTGTTTATTGGTTGCGGATTTCTGACAACCCTAATTCAAATGAAACTGAGCCTGAGGTTCTTTATACTTCCATTCATCACGCAAGAGAACCACAGTCGTTGGTTCAGTTGCTGTTTTACATGTGGTATTTGTTAGAGAACTATGGAACGAATGATGAAGTAACCTACCTGGTTGACAACACAGAAATGTATTTCATTCCAATGATTAATCCCGATGGATACATTGAAAATCAGACTACCAATCCGAATGGTGGTGGACTCTGGAGAAAGAATAAACGCGATAATTTGGACGGTGAAGTCGGTGTTGATTTGAATAGAAACTATGCTTTTGAATGGGCATATGATAACGATGGTTCTTCGCCACAAACATCGAGTAATACCTATAGAGGGCCATCTCCTTTCAGTGAACCAGAAACAAAAGCGATACAATGGTTGTGCGAGCAGCATGAATTCCAATTAGCATTGAATTACCACTCGCACGGTAACTACCTAATCTATCCGTGGGGCTACATTCCTAGCCCATTAAGCCCAGATTCAAACTACTTTATTGCGATTGCGCAGCAAATGACCGCACAAAATAATTATATCTATGGCACAGGATACGAAACGGTAAACTATGCCACCAATGGCGTTTCTGATGATTGGATGTATGGCGAGGAAAACACGAAGAACAAGATTTTTTCAATGACACCCGAGGTGGGTAATTCGGGAGATGGATTTTGGCCAATTGAGTCCAGAATAATTCCATTGAGCGAGGAGAATGTGCGACCAAATTTGCTGTTGTCACACTTTGCGAGTCATTACATTACAATGGAAGATGCTAGCGATCCTACCCTCTCATCTTTAGCTGGCACCATTTCAGTAAAGTTTGAGCGTTTAGGTCTTCAGTTCGATGTAAATAATGAATACACGCTTCAACCTATTTCCAGCAATGTTATTTCTGGACCGGAAGATATTTCTTTCACTACCATGAATATTGGAGCGCCAGAAATAGTGGATTTTGACTATGGGCTGAATGCAAACATCCAAGTCGGTGATTTGGTGGTCTTTGAATTAGTGTCCACTTATGGTGGTTACTCGACATCTAAAGAAATCACGAAAATCTATGGCGTTCCAACTATCGCTGTTCAGAATCAAGGTGATTCCATGACCGATTTTTCATCGTTTGAATGGGATGTGACCGATCAAACGTATTATTCGGCAACCAGTTCAATTACAGATTCCCCCTTCGGTTTGTATTCAAATAATAGCGTGTCTGAATTGGAATATGAACGTATAATCGATATGCGCCAATCAATATCTGGGTATCTTTCTTTTTATGCTCAGTGGCAAATTGAAGCTGGCTATGATTACGTGCAGGTTATAGCGTCTCCTCTCAATACAGAAAATTGGAGTCCACTTTGCGGTTTGTACACCAAGGAAGGTCAACCAGAGCAAAATGAAGGCCAACCCCTTTGGGATGGAAATCAAAACAGTTGGGTGAAAGAACAAGTCGATTTGAACGACTACATAGGTCAACGAATAAAAATTAAGTTTCGATTAGTCAGCGATCAGTTTGTTACCTACGATGGTTACTACATAGACAATTTTCAATTTATAACATTATTGGATGAGGCGTCAACCATACCGTTGGATACAGGTTATGTTGATTCCGCGTTGGCCGTGAATGAGGTTGCAAAAGAATTATTGGTGAACATACTTCCTAATCCAGCTTCGACTGAAATACGGATTGAGCATGATTTTATGGGTGATGTTGAGGTTAGCATTTTTGATCTACACGGGAATATGGTTCTGAATGAAACCATTTATGATAGTCGAGGCACGATTAGTTTAGGCCGATTGGCAACGGGGTTATACGTGCTTAGTTTGTCTGGTGACGAGGTCGTATATCGTCAGCCATTATTGATCATTCGTTAGTTATTCACATTCATAACTGAACAATTATCAACCCTTTACCTGTTTTTAGGTAGTGTTCATTCATTAGACTTGGCATAGATTCGAGAAAATTTATTTGCCATGCAGCATACTATAAGTTCTATACGTTCCATGTACCATTTCGAGCCTTTGAGCGAATTGGCATTGAAGAGATATGCAATAAGTCCGCAAGGTGAAGTTGAATTTAACGATGATGAGTTAAGTTCACAGGAAGTGGAATTTGTTTTAGAAGTAATGGAGTTGTACTCTGGCCTAGATCATTTCAGAGCAGATCGATTCATAACTTATTCTATGATGACTATATTAGAATATTTAGAAAGAACACATGCTTTCTATGAAGCCATATTGCTTCCGAAGATGGAGCAGGCGATATCTGGTATTAAAAAGCTTTTCCCAGATCATCACATTGCGTTTGTGTTGGACTCCTTTTTTAAGAATTACCGAAATGATTTGTTGGAGCATATTGATTTAGAAGAGTCGAAATTATTTCCTTATGCGCGCAGGTTGGCTCATGGCTTAGGAGTTCGAGACTATTCAGTGGAGGACTTTCAAAACGATCATACCCATGAAGTGGAGGATAGCCTCGATAGAGTGATTAACATAATTGAAACGGACCATCCAGAGGTAGCAAGGTCATTTGCCTATCGATCATTCAAAAACCTATTGGAGCAGTTGAGGATTGATTTAGAGATCCATCATTTGATGGAAGAGGAAGTGTTCTTGATAATGCTTATCACCTTGGAAAAAGACGGTAAGGTCTTCCCTTTCCAGTAACCAATTTATAAAGCTACTTGGGTCGCATTCCCTAAGTCACGAAGCATCTTAGCATGAGCAGCAATGGCTTCTCTGAACCTATTAATGCTGTTATACGGTACATCATACTCTTGAGCCGTCTCCTTCACAATCTTAGATATGTTGCGATAGTGAACATGACATATGGTTGGAAAAAGATGGTGCTCCACTTGAAAATTCAAGCCTCCCACATACCATGATAACAACCGATTGTTTGGGGCGAAATTCGTGGTGGTAGCTAATTGGTGCACAGCCCAGTTATTGTCTACAGTGCCATCTTCATTTGGAAGCGGGTAATCAACTTCGGGCATAATATGAGCCAATTGAAAAATTACAGCTGTTGCCATGCCGAGTATGTAATGCATGGATAAAAAGCCAATAAGGGTGATCCAAGGAGATATCGGTGCCAGAACCATAGGTAAGGCCAAGAAAACACCAAAATAGATCACCTTCCAAATACTGATATTCATTAAAAGGGTTCTTAACTCTTCCTTTGTTTTAACCAACTTTAATTTTCTGTATTGCAGTGCTTGAGTGAAGTCGGTTAAAATAACCTTCATCAAGATCAAGAAACCATACAATACCCAAGCATAATAGTGCTGGTATTTATGGATTCCATATTGCTTTTGGTGTGGTGTAAACCGTAAAAAGAAAGGGATGTTAATGTCGCCATCAGCACCTTCAATATTGGTGAAGCTATGGTGCAATACATTATGCTGGTACTTCCAAACTTGACTGTTAATCCCAAGTATGTTTACAATGCCTCCAAGAATTTTGTTGATGTTTTCATTTTTGGAGTAAGCCCCATGATTTGCATCATGCATCACACTGAAGCCTATACCTACAGCCCCAATACCCATGATTAACCAGAGACCTAAATTACCCCAAACGGAGGTGAAAATACCGGATAGAATGAGCACAAAGGGAATGAAATACATAGAAATAAGAACCACCGTTTTGGTGACCATTTCAGCATTGGCATTTCGGGATATTTTGTTTTCAGAGAAGTAGTTGTTGACTCGGCTTTTCAGCGTGCGGTGGAACTCAGCGTTACTTTGTCGGTCGAATCGGTATGAAGTAAAATTCATGTATTGATTTTTTCTTTTTGTTAACGTTCTACAAGATCATGCGAGCGTCTAAGAAGCCAGGTTAGCAGATTCGGTTTAACACGAAAACTGACTTTGTGGCTTTCTACCTTCAATATTACTGCTCATTTGCCGAACAAGTGACATAAGAATTGTCAAAAGCGATAATATCTTTGCCAAATCTTGGACGGAAAATCAGGTAAAACGGGACAATCTCGAATAAAATGATCTTCGTCATTTGGCCCCGTAGTTCAATGGATAGAATAGAAGTTTCCTAAACTTTAGATGGCAGTTCGATCCTGCCCGGGGCTACTTTTGAGTTGAAGTATTAATAAGTTTATATTCAAGTCCATCGATAGTGTCTTTGCAAATTTCGAAGTCGATTAATAATTGTTGAACCTAAACGCGAGCAATATGAACTTTTGGAAATCTATTAGCCCTGCTCTTTTAATCATGTTCGCAATGCTTTTTGGAGGAAACCTCATTGCTCAAAGTATCACGGAAACACTTTTTGAAAAGGCTGACAGAATAATCAAAGGTTCACCGCTAATATTTGAAGGTGTTATTGTTGATCAAACTTTCTATGAATCTTCTCCACATAATTGCTGGACAGCCAACCGCATTCAAATAACTCGACCCGAATTTTATTGTTTGTTTTATTGGCAGCAATAATTGTTGGTGGCAACAATTCTGGTGAAATCAAGGTTCATAACAGAATTTCAAAAACGACCATCGAAAACGTATACTGGGGTGAGGTATATATTGGCGGTGCATTGATGCCTGGTCAAGAAACAGAGTATTTTAAAATCAAGGCATCGGATGAGAAACTGCCGGTTGCGCACAATATCATTTTTTCAGTAGAAGATGATCTGCCGATGAGGTATTACATACTTGAGAAATATGAGTTAGACAAAAAAGGTCAGCTCAATATTGAGCTGACCTTTTTTGTCTAACTCATA
>CALKOP010000176.1 GCA_938091155.1 uncultured Flavobacteriales bacterium
GATGCAAATAGATACCAACATGGTTTATTTCACTCCCTTGAGACGAAAAGTATATGGCGGTGGTGGAATTGTGCCTGACGTCTTCATTGGAGTAGATACAGGCAATCCGAATCCAATTTGGGGGCAATTGAACCGAACAAACCTTCACTACTTATTCGCTCTGAATTTCGAGCGGGACAATAGAGCTGCTCTGAAATCTCAATTTCCCATCATTCGCGAGTACACGGAAGGCTTTGAGTTTACAAAAGAGGATATGTCTAAGCTAGATGCAATGTTCAAGAATCGAGGGTTGGAATATTCAGATGATGATTATTCTACTGTTTATCATTATATCGAGAATTCATTGAAGGGACTCGTTGCTCGTTTTGGTTATGGCTATTCAGACCAATACTATTATGTTGAGTCAAAAGACAGAGCGGTGAAAAAAGCAATAGAGATTATTGAAACCGATTATTTAAGTGAACTAGGTCTTAAGTAATGATGGACAGAATATCGAAAGCTGTCGTCCTGTTTGTTTCCGTGATGTTTTGTATGAACATGCAGCCGGTAAGTGCTCAGATCAATAAATTTAAGGCAGGCGAAAAACTGAGTTATGGTGTATATTATCATTTATGGGGTGTTTGGGTGGCAGCTGGGGATGTAACGTTTGCAGTGGATGAAGAACGATTCAATAATAAAGATTGCTTCAAGTTTACGGGAGCTGGTAAAACGCATAAACGCTATGATTGGTTTTATAAAGTTCGCGACACGTATCAGTCATTTGCAGATGTTAATGGCCTAAAGCCATATCGCTTTAAGCGAGATGTTAGCGAAGGCGATTTTTACTTTGTTGAAGACTGCTTATTCGATCATGCAAAGGATCAAATCTTGTCTGTTTTGAAAGTAAAGGAACGTGAATTGAAAGTTGACACTTCAGCTTTAGAACCACATAGTTTTGATGTGCTGTCTATGATCTACCATGCTAGGAATTTGGACTTTGCTAGCTATGAAGTGGGAGCCAAAATTCCGATTAAGATGTTTATTGACCGAGAAACGCATCCCCTTTTTATTCGGTTTCTAGGAGTGGAAACATATGATCATAGTGAATTTGGCGAAGTCGAATGCTACGTTTTTAGCCCGCTCTTAGTCGAAGGCACACTTTTTAAATCGGGTGAAAAAATGAAAGTTTATGTGACAAAGGATAGCAATTTCATTCCTATATATGTAGAATCTGAGATTCGGGTTGGTTCTATTCGAGCAGAACTATCTGGATATGAGGGTTTATTGGCTCCCTTGGGTCAGTGATTAAACATCGTAGTTGATTACAACCTTGTCAGTTACAGGACGTGATTGGCATGTGACAATAAATCCTTCTTCTAATTCACCATCGGTGAGTACATGATTCATTTCCATTTCAACCTTCCCTTCCTCTAGTTTCGCCATGCAGGTTGAACAAATGGCGCTTCTGCATGAATAAGGGGCGTCAAGACCAGCTTTTAACGCTGCATCTAAAATTTTGTCTTTAGGATCGACTGTTATTGTTCGTTCCTTTCCGTCCATGATGATCGTAACCTCTGCCATATCTACGTTCTTAATCTATAATGCGATGGGTAGTAATTATTCCAACGACCTGGTACCTGCTTAGCCCACCCTAAACAATGTCCCTTATATCCAATTTTTTGCCAAGGTATTTTACTCTTAGCAGCCGCAGAAATACGTTCTTTTCTTAAATAATTCAAGGCTTCTTCGTGATTCAAATCAAAATCAGGTTTAGCATTTGGGTGCATTGCCAAGCCATGATAGGGAAGGAGTAGAGATCCCTTTTGTTCAGCAACGGGGATCCCAACAGATTTCAGCCTCCATTTTGATGGAATTCTATTCGAAACATGTTTTCGGTCATTTAACGCAAATACAATCTGATCTGGTTGCCATTGGTGTGTAAAAGCCAAGGAATTGGTGAATGAATCAATGTCGCTAGAAATTGTTTCAAAAATACAGGAGCGATAGTTTTCAGATTCAGTTTCTTCTATTTTCCTAACAACACTAATGAAGAGACCTTCACCTGTGGAAATTCCTGGCAACAAATAGTATCCAAGCTTTAATCCATCTCTGGTTGCTGGAACAAGGAATTTGTCAAATTGATCGAAAGCTAGATCCACCAATTCAAATCCTTCGGACAATAAGCTGGATATTTGATCTTCATTTTCATGAGGATTCATAGTACAGGTCGAGTAAATAAGATAGCCTCCTGTCTTTACGGTTTTCGTCAGATCATTTAAAATTGAACATTGTGTTTTTTGACATTGATAAACCAAGGATTCGGACCATTGTTCAATGGCAAAAGAATCTTTACGAAACATCCCTTCTCCTGAGCAAGGGGCATCCAAGATCACAAAGTCAAAAAGACCATTATTTTCATGGAAATTAGAAGAGCTGAGTTGCGTAATAATAGCATTTGATGCTCCCCATTTCAATACGTTTTCACGAAGAACGGCATTTCGTTTCTCATCTATTTCGTTTGAAATCAAGACGCCATTTTCGGTAAGAAAATCGGAGGCAATGAGTGTTTTTCCTCCTGGGGCAGCGCACATATCTAGGCCTAAAAGCCCCTCATCAGTATTAAAGCTAAGCTGCTTTAATACTTGTTCTAAAATCATGCTGGACGAATCCTGAACATAGTAGCAACCTGCATGAAAGAGAGGGTCCTGAGCAAAAGACGGGCGAGCTTCCAATAGCACTCCTGTTTCCGACCAAGGAATAGGCATACCCTCAAAATGTTTGGGTTCTAACTTATTTGGATGGTTGCGCACAGATATAGATGCTGGACTATTGATTCCATCTAGCACCTGCTTCACTACTTCAAGATTGAAATGAGCTTGCAGGTTATCCTTAAATGCTTGCGGAATTAATCTATCGTCCATGAGCCTTTTAAATCTGGATATGCAAGTGTCTCGGCAAGTTCTTGAAGGTATTGTTCTCGATCAATTTCTCTGGCGCCTAGACTTTCCAGATGGGATGTGTGGAGTTGACAATCGATAAACTTGAAATCATTTTCTACAGCAAATGCATGTAAATGGAAGAGGGCGACTTTTGAAGCATCCGTCACCGTGCTAAACATCGATTCACCAAAAAAGGCGCGACCTAAAGAAATACCGTATAAACCACCTACTAGTTCATCGTTTTTCCAAATCTCGAAGCTATGAGCAAATCCCATTTGATGCAAGTGATCATAAGCATCGATCATTTCTTGTGTAACCCATGTTCCATCTTGGTTCTTGCGCTTGGTTTTACCGCATAACTGCATTACTTGAATGAAGTTCTCGTCAATTCGAAGTTCAAATCCTCCCTTCTCGATCGATTTTTCGAGTGATTTACTCACTCTAAGTAAGTGTGGATAAAGAATCATGCGCTTTGGTGGACTCCACCAAAGAATCGGCTGATCAGCCTTGTACCATGGGAATATTCCATTTTCATAAGCCAATATGAGACGCTCAGTGCTTAAATCACCTCCAACAGCAAGCAGGCCATCGGGCTCTGCCAAGTTGGATAGTGGCATTGAAACAGTGTCTGTAAGTTGGTAGATGGGCATCGTAAAATTTCAAACTACTATCAGTAAGTTGGAATGCTTGGTTTATTGTCCAATATTTCTTCTATGCGCTGCATTATTCCATCATTGAGTTTTGTAACGGCATCAACTGCTTTTAGGTTTTGTTCCAATTGAGAAAGCTTAGTGGCGCCTGTAATTACAGTGCTAACATTTGGGTTTTTTAAACACCAAGCCAATGCCAGGTTAGCCATAGACATGTCTAAATCGAGCGCCACTTTTTCGAGTTTCACTACCTTATTGATGTTCTCATCATTCAGCATTTTTTCTTTAATCCATTGCATATCGGTCATTGTCAACCGAGAACCCTCCGGAATTCCAGTATTGTATTTACCGGTTAACAAACCGCTTGCTAGTGGTGACCAAATGGTTGTACCGTATCCATAATCAGTAAAAAGCTTATTAAATTCAGACTCTACTTTTCTACGCACCAACATATTGTATTGTGGCTGCTCCATAGTAGGTGGAATCAAATGATTCATTCTCGCAATCATGATGGCCTCCTGAACTTCCTGTGCACTCCATTCACTCGTGCCCCAATACAACACTTTGCCCTGCTCTATCAATGTGTGCATGGTCCACACGGTTTCTTCCATCGGTGTATTTTTGTCCGGTCGATGGCAGAAATAGAAATCTAGGTAATCTACCTGAAGGCGTTTAAGCGCAGCATGGCATGCTTCCGTTATGTGTTTTCGACTCAAACCCTTTTGGTTAGGCAGTTCACCACCCCAAAACACCTTTGACGATACTAAATAGCTATCACGGTTCCAACCAGCATTTTTCAATATTTCGCCCATTACAATTTCAGATTGCCCCTTAGCGTAAACTTCGGCATTGTCAAAGAAATTTACACCATTATCGTAGGCGTATTCCATGCACCGCTGTGCAATTTTCTTATCTACCTGATTACCAAAGGTCACCCATGATCCAAATGATAATGCACTCACTTGCACACCGGCTTTGCCCAGTCTTCTGTATTCCATCTTGAATATTTGGGTTCAAATGTATCAGTCTGAATACCGATACAATAATCGATATTTTCAAATTGAAACTGTTTATTTCTGGTCGGCTGTGTCCAAAGCCTTTTGCATGCTAATACGCTCTCCGTGCTTAAAAGCAATGACATGCGATCGATTATATCCGATGCCTTTCATTTCTTCTGATTTGTTTAATGCGGCCTTCATTGAATTGAATTGGCCAACAGTATACTCATATCCACTTGTGTTTCTAAAAACACTGATTTTGGGGCCTAGGTTAACGGGTAGGGATTTTAGTTCATCCTTGCTTCGAATTACACTCACCTCAAAGTGAATATTTGAAGTTTTTTCAATTGTGAGTTCTTCAACCACCAGTTGAGCTTGCATTTCTTGGCTTTCCTCTAATGCAAACTTATTAGTTAAACGTCTGTTTGCGTTGGTAATACTTCGAGTTATAGTAACAAGAGAATCCTTTTGTCTCTGTATTTCAATTGCCTCATACTTGATTTCTTCAAACGCCAATTCGTTGCTCATTTTGGCGTTTTCGAGCTGATTTTCTAGTTGATCTTGATCGCCTTTCAACTTCGCTACTTCCTGTTCTCTATATTTTAAGGAATCACTGACCTGTTGATACTCTGATTCCTGATTGGCAATTTCACTTTGAATTCGTTGACCAGATGCTTGAAGTTCGTTTAAACGAATACCCAACTGACTTATCTGCTTAAGTACATCTGGGCTAAGCTTAGTGTTGGTCGATTGAAGGGTGTTTTCTAATGCATATAAGCGCTCAATGTTTTCAACCTCCTGAGTATGCTTTTCACGAATGTCAGAACTGAGTTTCACAATTAATTCAGATTTCATTGAAACCTGCTTCTTAAGAAATGCAATTTTAGACTCTGCCTGTGCAAGTCGATCATTCCCAGTGAAACCTTCCATTGTTTCTATGTCTTCAGGCGATACTTCAACACTAACAGCTATATCACTGTCTTGAAAAGCACGACCATTTTCTTTTTTTCCATCTACACTTATTTGCGCCCTCAAATAAATGACCTCACTTTTTACATCATCTCCTACTCTAAAAGTGACATATACTTCATCATGAAACAGGCCGTTAAGTCCGTCTGTTTTTAGTTTTACCTTGACAAAACCATATTCGGTAGGCAATATCTCTGATCGAGTGTTTATGAAGGATAGGGCAGGGCTCACAGATCTTACGCTGAGTATTGTAACCGTTTTATCTGTAGTATTTCGGAAAAGAAAGTCTTGCTCAAAAGGAATACTGCTCGGAGCAATGGTTTCAAAATCGTGTTCCGTTTTATTGAAAATAATCCCTTTTTGTTGGGCAACAATTGGTACAGATGCGAGTAAAATTGCTAAAACGAAAACAGCCTTTCGAAACATGTTTCGAAATTATACCTCAAAAGTTGGAATGAAGGACAGTGAGTAATGTCTTTTCAACAGTGATACGCACAATATTGCAAGCCTAATATTTAGTGAATTATCGAAGAAACAATAAGGCATAAAAAAAGGGCAAGCTACTTACATCGCACCGCTACAACCGGCTACCCTTGCTTCATTCCTGACCTGGGGGAGTTCACCAGGAGCTGGTCGTATAAGACTTGCCCTTAAGGGCGCAAAGGTAAAATTGGTATTGAGCTACGCAACAGGAGATTCAGCTTTTTGAATAACTACATTTGCCATCTCGAAAATCATGAAGTACAAAACCATATTAAATGCGGGCAGTATAGCTGGCTTATTCAGCTATTTCATGTTTTTAGCCTTTTATTACGGACTATCCATAAATCCGATTGGACCCATTAAGTTTTTGAGCTTGGCTGGAGTTTTAGCTCTTCTTTACTGGGCATTGAAGCAATATAGAGATAAGGAGCTCGAAGGATTTGCTCTTTTTACGCAATTAATTCCAGTGGCTTTTATGTTCTCATTCATTTATGCTTCCTTGAATGGAATGCTTATTTATTTACATGGAGCTTTGATTGACGCAGGATATGTTCAAGTGATCGTAGTTGATAGCCTACAATCCATTGGTGAATACAAAGACACCATGGTAGGACTGATCGGTAAAGACGAATACAAAAAGATGATCGAGCAGTATGAAAGTATGGATGCGGCAACGGTCGCACTAAGCGATGCTCAATCTAAAAGCATGACCACCTTATTGGCCGGAGTGATAATGGCTGCCATACTTCGCAAAAAACCACCCATCTTTGACAACGTTGACGAATAACCCGAACATATCTTTAGTAATTCCTTTGCTTAATGAGGAGGAATCTCTTCCAGAATTGCATTCTTGGATCAAAAAAGTCATGGATGAAAATAATTTCAGCTATGAAATTTGGTTCATTGATGATGGTAGTACTGATGATTCATGGAAGGTGATTGAGGATCTTAACCAGCAGGATCCAAACGTCAAAGCCATTAAGTTTAGAAGAAACTACGGTAAATCTGGAGCGCTCAATGTAGGCTTCGAAGCCGTGCGAGGTGATGTAGTGATTACTATGGATGCGGATTTACAGGACAGCCCTGATGAAATTCCAGATCTTTACAAAATGATCATGGTAGATGGTCTTGACCTGGTCTCTGGCTGGAAAAAGAAACGATACGATCCCATTTCCAAAACCATTCCTACAAAGATTTACAATTGGGCTACGCGTAAAATGAGTGGAATCTATTTACATGATTTCAATTGTGGTTTAAAAGCATATAAACATGATGTGGTAAAGGCTATTGAGGTCTATGGTGAGATGCATCGTTATATTCCTGTGATTGCACATTGGGCTGGGTTTAAGAAAATAGGAGAGAAGGTAGTGCGTCACCAAGAACGTAAATACGGGCACACCAAATTTGGATGGATCCGCTTTATAAATGGGCCACTCGACTTGCTCAGTATCTCCTTTGTGAGCAAGTTTGGTAAGAAGCCCATGCACATCTTCGGCCTGATGGGAACCTTGATGTTTATGCTTGGTTTTGGCTTGGCAGCGTTCTTAGGAATATCCAAGTTGTATTATTTAAGCATGCATGTGGAAGCTCCTTTAGTTGCTAACCAACCATTCTTCTACATTGCGCTGACTACCATGGTTATTGGAGTTCAGCTTTTTCTGGCTGGCTTTATCGGTGAAATGATTTCTCGAAACGCCCTAGATCGCAACAGCTATCTTGAGTCTAAAAGACTAGGGTAGTTCTCTTTTCAGCGCCTGTATCGCTTCATTACTTGGGTCAATCTGCTCACAAGCCGAAATAACCTCTTTAGCTCTCACTAGATCGTTTTTAATGGCATATGTCTTTGCTAAATTCAGACAGATTTCAGCCTCATTTGGATTTAATTTATAGGCTTTTTTAAATGCCAGCTGGGCATCATCCATGTTTTGTGTCATTCCATTGGCAATACCAATTTGCATCCAGGCAGTGGCGTCTGATGGGTTCATTTCTACATAGCGTCCAAGTGATTTTTTAACACCTTCCCATTTACCCAATTCGCCATAGATCAATCCCAGCTCATGATGAAACTCTTGTACTTCGTAGATTCCGATTGCCTGCTCTAATAGACGAGCAGCAGACTCATAGAAGGTAACTCTTTTAGCATTATTATTTGCTCCATCTGCTTTGGCCTTATATATGCTGGCTAAATTATGATGAGCCTTGGCACTTCTATGTAAATGCTTTAAGTCGTTTGCAAATAGTACTTCATCACTTTCCCAAGCTTTGTTTCTGGCAAAGGTCGAAAGAACCATGGGTATTGCAATGATGGCTATCAATCCTTTTGAAATCATAGAATTTGAAATACCTCGTTTCTCAAACAATTGGTACAAACTATAGGTAAATAGCAGGGTGAATCCCAATGACGGAATGAATAAAAAGCGTTCGGCCATTGTGGCTCCAATCGGAAAAAGAAGGTTTGATACTGGAACTATCGGAAGAATTAAAATGAGGGATAAAAAAATGAAAATCAGTATTTTATTGTTTTTCATATCTTTGATTAGTTTAAGTGTTAGGCCGATTATGGTCATCGCTCCAATTAAGGTCAGGATAACCTGAATGTTGCTAAAACTAACAAGTTGAACCGTGTCGAAGCTGTAGTCATAAACCAATGGGTATGGAACAGCCATCAGCTTCATGTACTCACCTAAAATCCAAATTTTGGTCGCTAATAATTCACCAGCACCTGCGTCCTGTAACAATGAATTATCGAAAATGTGATATTGCTGATCTGCCAACAAATCGGTGACAGAGAAGTAAATGCCTAGGAAAACAACGGAGGCAGCTACAGGTGTCAGACTCAATTTGACTGCCGATACCATTGATTGGTTTTTCATGTATGCCATCAGCGGGAATATGGGTAATAGCGCCAATGCCGTTTCCTTTGAAAGCAACGCGATTAAGTAAAATAGGGCGGAGAGCAACAATTGAGTTTTTTGATTGCTTTGAATACCACGCCAAAACATCCATGCGCTCAATGCGAAAAATAAAAAGCAATAGATTTCATCTCGGCTTTTGATATTGGCCACTACCTCGGTGTGAATTGGGTGTACAGCAAAAAGCAGAATTCCCAAATACAGCCAGTGATCTGGTATTACTTGCATTTCATTCAACCACTTAAGTAGTACCACGCAAAGAAGACCAAAGAGTAATATATTCAGCAGATGCCCCATCATGGGATTATTGCCAAACAATGCGTGTTCTATGGAGAAGCTTGCGCCACTTATGGGTCGGTAGTTCCCTGCACTTTTGCCATTAATGCCAAACCAATAGCTGTGGGTGAAGTGATCTGCAATACCTGCAAATCCTTGCTGGGTGAACTTGTTTTGAGTAATGATGGCCTTGTCGTCTAGCACATAACCGTGCCCAATCGTATTGACATACATAGCTGCTCCTATCGCGAAAATGATCAAGTAGTGCCATGTCTTCATGCTTCAAACATCGCATATTTTCTGTGGACAAAGGATAGCTACTTTTGCTTTTCATTTCCAAGGGCAGTATTCCATGAAATCATTTTTGAAATCTAAACTAAGCATGAGGCAGTACGAGCTGTTGCGCATGCTTGCGTTTGAATTCAAACGATGGAAATGTCGGATCTCAGCCCCAAAGCGATTTGAAACTAATGAAACGCGGCTTCACCTCGGATGTGGAGATCGACACTTAAAAGGCTGGTTGAACGTGGATATGTTCGGAAGCGACCTGAATCTAGATTTCGCCGCGGGTCAGCTTCCCTTTGCTGATGGTCAGTTTGATGTGATTGTTTCCCAACATGTGGTGGAACATCTAACGATAGAAGATGAGTTTTTACCGCTTTTGAGGGCATGTTGTCGAGTAACGAAGCAAGGCGGAGAGATTTGGATTTCAACTCCCGATATGGAAAAGGTGTCTAAGTCGTATGTGAGTCAGAAAAACCTTGATATGATTGAAGATCGGAAACATCGCCTTCCGAATTGGGATATGGATGGAATGCCATCACAGCACTTCATGAACGATATTTTCCATCAGCAATTAGAACATAGAAATCTGTTCGATTTTGAGTTATTGAAGTGGTGTCTCGAGCAAGCAGGCTTTAAAAATGTGCTGCGTGTAGATGAGCAAAAGCTATTGGCGAAATTCCCTGAATTTCCAGAACGCAACGACGATTACCAATCTGTCTATGTAAAAGCTGAAAAGGCCTGATTCTATGGCTTGGGTCAAAGAAAATCGATTCATTTTATTTATCCTGCTAGTTGCTACGGTACTGCGATTCTGGTTGTTTTGGGAGATTCCTTATTCACATGATGAACTGAGCGCGCTACTCCGAACCCAAATCAATTCTTGGCCCGAATTCATTGAAACTGGAATCATGATGGATAACCATCCGGGTGGAGTCCAATTGTTGATTTGGCTGCAGACAATGATTGGTGGTTATATTCCAATCTGGATTAAGCTTCCATTTTTGATCTGTGGAGTATGGTGTGTTTGGATGATTTATCTGGTAGGACGCAGAATGTTTTCTGAGCCAGTTGCTCTTACTGCTGCTGCGCTGATGGCTACGTTGCAATTCCCAATTACATTTAGTCAATGGGCCAGACCTTACGTCATCGGTTTATTGGTAGTGCTCGCGCTCACTTGGGTGCTTCTGCGTTTTTTACAGGCTGAAAAGAGGCAATGGTTTTGGGTTGCTGGGTTTGCAGCTCTGTGCGCGCTATCTGGCTATGTACATTACTTCACCTTGTTGCAGGCAATTGTAATATCGATCGCTTTTCTGCCATATATCGATCGAGGACAATTGTTGAAAATCATTATTGGTGGCCTTGCAGCATTCGCACTTTGGCTTCCACATTTGGGTTTGACCTTGTTTCATCTCGATCGAGGTGGTATCGGTAATTGGCTACAAGCTCCGCAGGCGGATTATTGGCTGGAAATTGTGGCCTACATCTTTCAGTTTAGTTGGTGGGTTCCTGGTCTATTGATCCTAGCTTCTATAGGTAGTGTTTTGGCTGTGAAGCAGTGGTGGCGTGTTTATAGTCGCTATTTTTTACTGATTTGCGCCATTGTCCCCTACTTAGTAGGTTACTTTTACTCTGCCAATCTAAACCCACTGTTGCATCAAAGTGTATTGATCTTTTCAATGCCGTTTTTCCTGCTTTTTTGCGCTTCTTTCATTACGGATAAGCGCCCGATTCTGGATGGTAATGCGGCCGATGGAATATTTCGCCGCAGAGATGGCGCGGTTGCGTTCATCACTGGGGGC
>CALKOP010000177.1 GCA_938091155.1 uncultured Flavobacteriales bacterium
TTAGATTTTGAAAACGAAAATATTTATTCTGCGGCTTCTTGCACTACAAATGCCATTGTACCAGTTTTAAAGGTCATCAATGATAATTTAGGTGTTGAAAAAGGACACATCGAAACTGTACATGCCTATACTAATGATCAAAATCTTCTGGATAATTTTCACAAAAAGGAACGAAGAGGTAGATCAGCAGCCATTAACATGGTTATCACTGAAACTGGTGCTGGTAAGGCAGTAACCAAGGTAATCCCTGAGCTTGAGAACAAACTCACGGCAAATGCGGTGCGTGTTCCTGTGCCAAATGGATCGCTCGCTATTTTAAGTCTATCTGTCGCAAAAGAAACTACGATTGAAGAAGTTGATAGTTTATTGAGGTCGGCTGCCTTAAACGGTGATTTAGTTAATCAAATCAACTACAACACAAACGAGGAGTGTGTATCTTCAGATATTGTAGGTAACACATGTTGTTCAGTTTATGATAGCAATGCGACAATAGTCCATTCAGACAAAAAGAGCATCGTTCTATATGTATGGTATGACAATGAGTTTGGTTACACTAAACAGGTAATTAGACTAGCTAAATCAATATCAAAGGTTAGAAGGCGCATTTACTACTAGGCCGAAAAACTCAATTCAGAAAAGGCTGTTCATAAAAGGGCAGCCTTTTCCATTTTCCAACTTTACATTTAACAACCTTCGCCATATGCTAATCCAATTTTGGAATCGACTCCCTTGGTATTTAAAAAACAGATATGTAATCACGATTATATGTTTTGTGACTTGGCTTGCTTTTTTTGATCAGCACAACTTTATTACACAAGTAGAATTCAAGGCTGAGCTTTACAGACTTAACCTCGATAAAGAGTATTATCAAAAAGAAATTATTGAGATTGAGGAAGACTTGCAAGAACTCTTATCGGACAATAGGAAGTTGGAAAAGTTTGCAAGAGAACGCTATTACATGAAAAAGACTAACGAAGACATATTTGTCTTTGTTCCGCAATCAGAGGAGTAGCCTCTCAATTCACACTCTTAGTATATATTCGCCTTTATGGCAAATTCATTAGACTCCTCTAATTTTTCTGCTTCAACAACAGATATTTGGAAAGCAAGTGTTGAGAAGGAGCTCAAGGACAAATCGTGCAATGATTTTCTCATTTGGAACAGTCTGGACGGTTTTGAAATAGAAGCCTGGCAAAATATGCCACCAACAATACAATGTCAGCTACCTCCATTGAATTCTCCTTGGCTTCTCATGTCTTTGATTAGTGAGCAGGATGCGCAAACCGCGAATAAATCAGCCTTAATGGAACTTATGACAGGTTCCCAATCAATTTGGTTTACGAAATCATTTCAAGGGGCGGCCGAAGCTGTTATTACCAATGGAATAGACCAGTCTGTTGCTCCCGTTTTCATTGCCGGTAATACTATCTGCGACCCCTATCATACACTACTCAAAACTGGACAGATATCTAAAAAAGACTTTGCACATAAAATGGTGCTATTTGACGGGAATCGACTACGCGAACGTGGTTGTAATATTGTACAAGAAATAGCCTTGTTAATCTCTCAAGCAATTGAATGGTCCTCAATTAATGGATTTGATTCAGAGATATACTTTAAAGTTGCAAATGGTTCTGGATATTTGAGTGAGATTTCAAAAATCAGGGCACTACGCTGGTTATGGGCTAGCATTCTAAAAAGGGAAAACTCCCGCGTTATTAATCCAAAAATTATTGCCACAAATCTAAATATTGGTTATTCGAAAAGTGATGAACATACTAATATCCTAAGAGCTACAACCGCTGCTATGTCCGCTATTTCTGGGGGTTCACAATATATTATGATCCAACCATGGGATCAAGAATGGAAGGAGAGAAATGAGTTTAGCAGTCGAATTTCAAGAAACATTCAGAACCTGTTGAAGGATGAGTCTCATATGGCTGCAAACCTTAATCCAGCCGATGGCTCGTACTTCATCGAAAACTTAACTACGGCAATAGCGGAAAAGGCATGGACGATAATCCAAGATATAGAGGTGAAAGGAGGCTTCACAAATTACGCCATATCTGGGGGTTTAAAAAACGACATTGTCCAATCAAGAAATCAATTAACTGAAGCCTTTGCTTCGGGTTCAAAAGTCCTTCTAAATATAAATAAGTACAAATCTGAAGACCAAGCAGCTGAGGTAAACCCGAATAAATATTCATATCAACTACTCCCTAATTATTTGCATTTACCCACTGAAATAAATCAATAATGAGTAACTATTTAGATTTAAGTTTTTCCGAATTAGTGAGCGATTCAAATGCATTTCGATTAGTTGAAAAGCAAACCGAACAATTGCTAAGTCAAGAGGGGATTGAGATTAACTCAATTGAGACTTTGGAAAGTATAAAAGGATATAATCATCTTCAATTTGGAGCTGGCACACCACCATATCTTAGAGGTCCATATGCGAGTATGTATACTATTAGACCATGGACGATTAGACAATACGCTGGTTTTAGTACTGCAGAAGAATCTAATGCATTTTATAGAAGGAACCTAAAGGCAGGTCAAAAAGGTCTTTCTGTAGCATTTGATTTAGCTACACACAGAGGCTATGATAGCGATCATGATCGTGTTAAGGGGGATGTAGGAAAAGCAGGTGTCGCAATTGATTCTATTGAAGACATGAAAGTTCTTTTTGATCAAATTCCCTTGGATAAAATGTCCGTGTCTATGACAATGAACGGTGCCGTGATTCCGATAATGGCATTTTACATCGCTGCTTCCGAAGAACAAGGTGTTGCAGCTAAGTTATTAAGCGGAACCATTCAAAATGATATTCTTAAGGAATTCATGGTTCGAAATACATACATATATCCGCCTGCACCGTCTATGCGCATTGTTGGTGATATTTTCGCGTATTCCTCTCAAAACATGCCCAAGTTTAACTCTATCAGTATTTCGGGATATCACATGCACGAAGCTGGAGCAACAGCGGATATCGAGTTAGCTTACACGTTAGCCGATGGTTTAGAGTATGTAAGAACGGGAATTAAGGCTGGATTGAAAATTGATGATTTTGCTCCTCGCCTATCCTTTTTTTGGGGTATTGGCATGAATCATTTTATGGAAATTGCAAAAATGCGAGCGGCACGAGTGCTTTGGGCTAAAATCATTCGTCAATTCAATCCTCAAAATGCAAAATCAATGGCTCTTAGAACTCATTGTCAAACCTCGGGTTGGAGTTTGACTGAGCAGGACCCATTTAACAACATTGCTCGAACAAGCATAGAAGCTTTATCTGCCATTATGGGAGGTACGCAATCTCTTCACACCAATTCACTTGACGAAGCGATTGCCTTACCCTCAGATTTCTCTGCACGAATTGCCAGAAACACCCAACTGTATTGGCAATTGGAAAGTGATGTATGCCGTGCAATCGATCCTTGGGGAGGTTCATATTATGTTGAAAAGCTTACGGGTAAACTGATCGAAAAAGCATGGAAACTAATCCAAGAAGTTGAGGAAATTGGAGGCATGACAAAGGCGATTGAAGCAGGTTTACCCAAAATGAGAATCGAGGAATCTGCTGCAAAAAAACAGGCCCGAATTGATAATGGACAAGAAGTTATTGTAGGAGTGAATCGCTATAAAACCGATGAGGAATCGGAAATTGACATTCTCGATGTTGATAACACAAAGGTGAGAGCGGGGCAAATTGACAGACTTAATCAAATCAAGGCATCAAGAGACAATGAAGCTGTTAAATACTCATTGAATGCAATCGAACTAAGTGCGAAGACTGGCAAAGGAAACCTACTAGAATTAGCGGTAGTTGCTGCAAAAAACAGAGCCACCTTAGGTGAAATTAGTCTTGCGA
>CALKOP010000178.1 GCA_938091155.1 uncultured Flavobacteriales bacterium
CAAAGACCATCCAGGAGGCAATAGTCCAGCAGCTTCAAAGTCTTCAATAAATGGAGTTGCGGTTGCAGATCCTTGAATGTAAAAGTTGATTACCTGTTCGTTGTTTGTTGCATTTCCATCACCGGTTACGTCAGCTGTGCACGTCAAAGTGTAATTCCCTGTGGTTAAAACGGGCAAAGCTGTTGCGAACGCATAAACGACTTGCTGTCCAGGCGACAATGTTCCACTGTAAGTTTCGGTTACCAAAGGCTGCCCAGTCAACTGATAAGTAACAGGGAAGCTTGAAATTGGCGATGTCCCAGCATTCAAGATTGATATTTCAGGATAAACAGGGTTTGTATTACAAATTGCTAAGAAATCTCCTGCTGTACTATTGATTCCTGCTAGTTCAACATCCGTAGCAAAAAAGCAATTAATTAGACCTCCGGGATGATAACTAGCAATTGTGCGTCGACCTTCCCAACCTAAAGGTGCATTTTTTGCAACCAATGCATACCAAATTGGTAGGTTTGGATCCGTTATAGTGTGTACGAATGTTGTAGTGGCTGAATTCCCAACAATTTCCATGTATTGTGCACCTAAAACATAAACATCATAACTGTCTGCACTCGTTACCGCATTCCAAGAAAAGGTCACTGTAGTTGGACACAATTGTGTAATTGTTTGACCTGTAACCAAAGGTGCAATTGAGAAAATCGAATCACTAACATCAGAGACACCTCCGCGTGTTACACGAAACAAAGCTGCTCCTGTAACGTTGCTAGGAACAGTCCATTCATATGTTCGATCCGATGACCCAACAGTTGATATTGCGCTCCACGAAGCACCGTTGTTAGTGCTGTATTCTAAATCGAAGTTTCCAGTTGATTCTGGCGCGTCCCAGTGCAAAGATTCATCTTCACCCGGCACAAAATGCTCACCACGATTGGGGTATGTTACCGTTATTTCATCTGTAATTATTTCATAAACAATGAAGTAATCTTGAGGTCCCATTGGAACAGCAAATCCAGTCACATCGATTGTATAAGTTCCCGCAAGAGGGTTATTAATAAGAACTTGCTCCACATTGTTTAAATGATCATCACCGTTCGTAGCTGATAAATCCAATGTGGTTGCGTTGGGCGCAGGATTTAAAACCCAAGGTAAATACGTTGTTGCACCCGGAGAACTTACAACAAGATCCAAATCATTAATCAAGGCAGTAGTAGCTCCAAGGGCAGCAGCAGGATCCATCCAGTAAAGCATGAAACGAACTTGTTTCGTTCCAATGGGAACAGTTATAGAGTGGTTGTTCGAACTTCCTTGAGAAACAGAACTCGTTAAGTGTCGACCATCTTCAATCAACATCCCAGCGCGCAACCCATTTACGATTCCCCAACCAAATTTATAGTCAGGACCTTCGTTCCCTGCCTCATTTGCTGTGTTCAATAAAGTCGCTTTAATTAATGCTGATGGAGGAAGGGCTCCACCATTTACAATTCCGTATGCTTCATACAATTGAGCCGAAACTCCAGCAATTCCAGGAGCAGCTCCTGATGTCCCCCCAAATAACATGTAATTATTGTCTTCATCCGTTGAATACTGTACACCATTCGCTGCGATATCTGGTTTGATTCGGCCATCGTGTGCTGGGCCTCTTGAACTTGAATTAACCAAAGAACCATCAAAATATGTATTTGCAGTTGCAATTACATTTTTACCTTGTTTGTGGCCTCCAGTGATATTACCCCACTGGTTTCCTGCTCCATATCCACAATCATTATTGTTAGAGTTTCCGGCAGAGAAGACATGCAAAAGTGTAGGATTATTGACAATTTGGTCATCAACCGTGAGGGTAGATGTTGTATATCCGCCATTGCACCCATTCGAATAAGAGGAATTGGTAATTTGAACGGATCCATTTGCTATTCTATCTGTTGTTGCGACATCTAAAAAGTTAGAAGCATAATTGGAAACAAAGACATTTGACCCTGCTGCCATTCCGCGCATGCTAGGATCCAAGTTTCCTGCTCCCGCCATAATACCAGCGACTCCATCACCATGTGTTGAACCAGTCCCTGTTGCTGTTGAATTATCAAGCCGACCTTCAAAATCAATATGTGGACCTACAATTCCATCGTCTCTCACCATTACTCCGATGTTTTCACCTGTGTATTGTCTTCCTGTTGGAGTTTGAGTATCCAATCCATTCGAACGGTGCAGGCCTTTTCCCCTAGTATCGTCTTTAATTGATGGAGCAGTAATTTCTTCTACCCACTTAACAAAATTGAAATCTCCTAAGGAGTTAATTTGAGCAATCGGAAGAGAAACCTCTAGAATTGCATGACCACGGTAATGATTTAGAATTTCAACTCCGGAAGTTTCAAACGTTGAAATTACTTCGTCCATGTTAATACCATCAAACAGTACAACAATCAACTTTGCTTTGTCTCCTTCAATAGCCCATGAATTTATCGAGCCATTTCTTATTTCTGATTCGATTTTAACGTCTTGATGCACAGGAATAATTCCTTTTACATTGTTTGATGAAAGAAGTTCACGGGAAACGGTTGTGCTAAAGCGAACTAGGTAAGTCCCTTTTGCTATATAATCAAGGAACTCAACTCCGCCATTCTTAACCGCATCTTGCTGTTCTTGATTCGGGATTTCATTAAACTGCATCCATGCGTGAATAACATTGTTATATCCGCTTTCCATGTTTAACTCATTAAAGCTTACGGTAGCAACATTTTCAGGTATTGAAATTTCTATCCCTTGAAATGTGAAGTCATTTTTAGGTTGCCCAAAAGAGAGGTTTTGAAATAGCATTGAACTGAGAACACACAAGAAAAAAATGCGCACCAAGTATCGGTTTGAACGTTTCATTTATTTTTTTTAAGTTTGAAATAAGAGTTTGACTGGCTATTATAGCCCTGCGCTTAAGTTACAAAATTCGTTGTAGGTAATTATTACTATAAGTAAGACTCCCTTCTTGCTTTGTGAGTTGCCTTAAATTAATACGCTATGTAGAGTGTTTTATAAAAAAACAACGGGAGTGCAGTTATACGGATCAACGGCAAAGTAGCGGTGTTATACAACCTTAAACCTTAAACTGTGAACGCTAAACTTATTCCGAAATCAATTGGTATAAATCGTCAAGGTTCGGAGAAATGATAATTTCAATTCGACGGTTCTTCGTTTTGTCATTTGGATCAACGGGCTGAAACTCTGAACGCCCACCAGCCATCAATTGTCTTGGGTCGAGTTCTGAGTTAGAAGTCATAATTGAAATAACCGAAGTGGCTCTTAAAACCGAAAGCTCCCAGTTGTTTACCGGATGTTTCGTTCCAGCCATTTTATCGGTGTCTGTATGTCCTTCAACGATGATTTCAAGTTCTTTTTCCTCTTGCAATACTTTTGCCAATTCAATGAGTGCTTTTTTTCCTTCGGCTTCAACGGCTGTACTTCCAGAGGCAAAAAGAAGTTTGGCTTCGAGACTAACGTAAATTTTCCCATTGCGCTCTTCAACTGTTAACCCTTCGTTTTTGAAGTTTTTTAGCGCTGCGTTCAACTTGTCTTTTAGTACTTTACTTGCTGCTTCTTGTTGTTCAATCTTGGAATTCAATGCGGTAAGTTCATCTTGCTGTTTCGTGATTTGCTTCTTTTGAAGCAAAAGATCTCGTTCCAACGTAGTCAATGCATCTTCTTTCTTCTGAAGTTGAATTCTTCTCACTTCAAGATCAGCATTCAATTTGGCTACATCGGCAGCTCCAGTAATTCTTAATTTTCCATAGCTTGCCTCAAGTGCTTCGTTGATTTCAACTTCCTTGTCATATTTAGCACGTAAAATTTTATGGCTCCTACTAAGGGCGGTTGAATCTGCTATAAGGTGTTCCAGTTGTTTCGAAGCGACTTCATATTTCGATTGGTAATCTTTGGACAATCCTTGAAAGTTCATAGCCTTCGTCTTGTATGCTTCCAGTTCTTCTGAACATAGCTTCTCTTTCTCAACAAGTTCTTGGTACTTTTTTGCAGGTACAAAACAAGAGGTGAATGAAAACGCTATTATTATAAGAGAGATTAATAATTTCATGATAATCGATTTTAAACAAAGATGATAAGAACCTTATTCATTTTTGGCATTATATTTAGTTTTTATAAACAAACACGGTTG
>CALKOP010000179.1 GCA_938091155.1 uncultured Flavobacteriales bacterium
CGTTTATAGTGAAGCTGTATTAGACCAGATTCGTAGTGTTTGCCGGGTAAGGCCTCAATGTTTATTTGTGGTGTTTCTCCAATAAACAATCGTTTACCATCACCCAACATAATCGGGATAATGGAGATGATATATTCATCAATTAAATCACTTTTCATTAACAGGTTGACAATTTGTGTGCCACCATCAAAGTAAATATTCTTTCCGGGTCGTTGTTTTAGATCATGGATCAAGTTGCCAAGATCTCCGTTAAAGAATGTGACACCATTTTCATCTCTGCGTTCTTGCCTTGTAATCACATAGCAGTCTAAAATTTCGGATTGTGAGAAAACTCCACCATTAAGAGAAAGAATGGTTTTATAGGTTTTTCTACCTACGATATAAGTATCCACGGTTTCCATAAAATCTTTGTATCCGTAGTCTTCATCTTTGGCTTCTAATATGGAGAGCCAACTTAAATCATCATCATTTGTAGCGATAAATCCATCTAACTCATTGAAATGTATAAAACGAGTTTACGAGGCATTATAAATGAAGTATAAGCAGTGTTTGATTTGTGATTTACGGCCTATAGGGTATCGTTACTAGGACATTCCTTGCTAACATAAATGACGCCCTGCACTGAATCCAGCATGTCCTCGGTGGTGCAGTCGCATATTTTCTGAACTTCAATATCGTAGTGCTTGGCACCAGCAGCTCCATAACGCATGACGCAAACATTGCCTTTAACCTCAAATGCATCTCCACTGCTTGCTTTAAAGGTCATTATGTAAGTATATCGACCGTCTTTCTCATCTCCACCATCCCAGAAAGCATCTAGTCTGTTTGTAGATTCATAGACAGTTGATAGACCCTTTTTGATTACAAGTTGTTCTAAATCCCATCCAACACCTAAAGGATAAAACTGTTCATTGCTTCCGTCTTTGTTCGGAGTGAATGCCTGTGGAATATGCAGATAGAAAGAATCAGGCTTAACGAAATTTTGCGTGATAATTTCATATTCACTGTTGCAACAACGATGATTCACCTCAAGCTTTACACAACCTGATGCCATGATTGCAAAAATGGATACAGCTCCAACCCAACGAAAAATATTTCTCATAATGCTTTAATGATGTTCAAATATACTTCAAGCGAAGGCTATTTACTACGCACTTTTTTTAATTGAAAAGCCACCCCAAAAACTGGCAATTGTGAGACCAGAAATAATGTGCCAAACTCCCCACCATGCTGCTATAAATGCCATACCGCCAATCGCCATGTCTTGCGGAAATACCGCAGGGTTAAATAATAACGCCAATGCTAATCCTGAATTCTGAATTCCTGTTTCAATAGCAATTGTTTTACGGTCTTGGTGCTCTAATCCAAAGGCTTTGCCAGTGAAATAACCCATAGTCAATGCCAGGGCATTATGAATCAATACGATAAGAAAGATGTATTGAATGTATTTGAGAAATAATTCAAAATTGGAGGCGAATATGATTCCGATTAGGGCAATGAAAATTACAATGGATAGCTTCTTTATCCAACTGACAATTGATGCGGAAAAATCTGGGAATTTAGAACTTACAAATATACCTATGATTAGTGGAATACCCAATATCATTACTATAGTTTGGAGTACATCCACCGCATCTACCTGCAAGTTTTGCACGAGACTACTGGCCTCAGAATGTGCTCCATATTTTAAATAAAGGTTGCCCCAAAACGCAAAATTGAAAGGTGTAAGAATTAGTCCGCCTAAACTAGATAATGCGGTTAGACTCACTGATAGCGCCACGTTTCCTTTTGCTAAACTACTTATGAAATTGGAAATATTACCACCCGGACATGACGCTACGAGAATCATTCCCATGCCAATGGTTGGAGTGATAATGTCTCCAAAAGCTATAGCAATGAGAAAAGTGAGGAGGGGCATGAGAAGGAACTGTGATAACACACCAACAAAAGCGGGTTTGGGTGACTTGAGTAGCTTTTTAAAATCATAAGGCTTTAACTCTAAAGCTATACCGAACATGATGAAGGCAATAGTTAGATTTAAAAAAAGCCTACCATTATCATTAAAGTTGAGTCTGACCGAGTCAATTTCTTGAAGTGCTTCTATCATGTTTCTGTGGATTGGGTTGGTAGCCTGTAGATGAACGAAAATCGAAACACAGGTCCATTTTTAAAATCTTGATTTTGGATGGTTCGTTGATTGTTGATTTTTATGGCAGAAATCGCAAGATCGAAACGGTCACCATAAGTATAGGTCCGAAAGCTCCTACCTAGAGAATGTCCACCAATTAGCTGAAAATGATAATTTCCAAACATGAGTCTGACGAACATTCCCACTTCGTTATTCACCTTTTCAAGGTATTGATTTGATCCGTCATTTAGATAATATGATTTGTTTATTCCATCAAATCGAGCTCCGATTTTGACATGAGATCCAAACTGCCTATTCACTTCTGCATTGATGGGTAAAGCGGCCTTAATTTCCCATTTATTCTTCACTAAGTAGACGCCCACAATTGGAACAATCATGTAAGCATACAGGTCGGTATTTGCATAAATTCCAAATCGGTAATTGAAATTTGGATTGGAATCGAAATGTTGTTTGATTAATGCGAGTGCTCCTATTTGGAAATCACGCTTGCGTATTTGTTTGAGATCTGAGCTAAGTTTTGGTAAGATTAGATAGGTGCCAGAACATTTTTTGGAATGTTTGATATTAGCTCCTAGCTTGAGCATATTGCCGTAAAGTGAAACTTCCTTTCCTGGCGAAACGGATACATCTGTTCTTTCCAGCAAAGTACCTGTGACTATTGCAATTCGATCATTTATGACGATTGGCGCTAATAAATCAAGTGTTAGTTCACTGAAGTTTCCCGTACTCGAGGTGTCCTTAAATGATTGAGGTAATCCATAGTTGTATTCAATGCGCGCTAGGTCCGCGTAATGTTGGCTAAAAGAGATTGATGCACTTGCGATTAAAAATATGAATAGAGATGGGGCTCGTTTCATTTCAGATGGAAAAATATGCATTATTCCGAACTGAAACTTGCGCTAGGAAATTCTACCCCAATTCGGTTTTCGTTTCATTATACTGACAAGCTGATTCTTTACAATTTGAAGTTGCTCATGTCCTAGATTTGGGTCGTTGTCGAAAATATACAGCGCTTCTTCTCGTGCTTGATCTAAAATCAGTGAGTCCTTCATGATATCGGCAATATTAAATTCAATGATGCCACTTTGTTGTGTTCCCATTAAATCCCCCGGACCACGAAGTTTCAGATCTACTTCAGCTATTCTGAATCCATCGTTTGTTTCGCACATGGTACTGATTCGCTTTCGACCTTCGTTACTTAGCTTGTTTCCGGTCATAAGAATGCAGTAACTCTGATCTGCACCGCGACCTACGCGTCCTCTTAATTGGTGCAACTGAGACAAACCAAATCGTTCGGAACTTTCGATTACCATTACAGAAGCGTTGGGCACGTTCACTCCAACTTCAATAACCGTTGTTGCTACCATGATTTGGCATTGCCCTTGAGCAAATCGATTCATCTCAAATTCTTTGTCTTCTGGTTTCATTTTACCATGCACAATGCTCACCTGATAATCTGGATTAGGAAATGCTCGAGCAATACTCTCATAGCCGTCCATCAAGTCTTTGTAATCAAAGGCTTCACTTTCTTCAATAAGTGGATAAACCACATAGACCTGTCTTCCTTTTTTAATCTCATCTCGTATGAAACCAAAAACTTGCAGTCGGTGATTGTCTTTTCTATGAACCGTCTTTATCGGTTTTCTTCCTGGGGGTAATTCATCAATGATGCTAACATCTAAATCACCATACACGGTCATTGCTAATGTTCGTGGAATTGGGGTGGCCGTCATCACTAAAATATGTGGTGGGATAGCATTTTTACGCCATAGTCTGGAACGTTGAGCCACCCCGAAGCGATGTTGCTCATCTATTACAACAAAACCCAAGTTATTGAATTTGACCTTATCTTCTAAAAGGGCGTGGGTTCCAATGAGTATGTGGATTTGTCCATTCTCCAAATTGGCATGTAGCTTTTTTCGATAAGCTGTTTTAGAGCTACCTGTGAGTATAGCTACATTGACATTCATTTCATTGAGCAGGTCAAATATTGTTACATAATGCTGCTGCGCTAGAATTTCTGTAGGGGCCATAATAGCCGCTTGAAAACCATTGTCTATGGTAATTAGTGCGCACAAGAGTGCGACCACGGTTTTGCCGCTTCCAACATCACCTTGAAGCAATCGATTAAGCTGATTACCGGTTCCCATATCCTTTCGAATTTCCTTTATTACACGTTTTTGTGCACCAGTCAATTCAAATGGTAAATGATTGTTGTAGAAAGTGTTAAACTGATCGCCAACGGCTTTAAATACTTGCCCTCGAATCTCTTTGTTGCGTTTTACCTTGATGTTCATCAGGCGCATTTGAATGAAAAAAAGCTCCTCAAACTTGAGTGTTTTTTGGGCTTGAGAAAGCGAGTCTATGTTGGCAGGAAAGTGAATTTCTTTTAAAGCCTTTGCCCTTGGTAATAAACCTTGTCTTTTTCGCACATAACGAGGCAATGTATCAGCAGTCTGGTTGATGACTTGTGGTATCAACGTTTCCATCAACTTCCGGATTGCACGGCTATCCAGTTTGCGAGCTTTTAGTTTTTCAGTGGTGCTATAGACACCCTCTAATCCACCTTTCAGTGGTTTGCTGAAATTGGCCACCGTTTCAATTTCGGGATGGGTCATTTGGAGTTTGCTGTTAAACATGCTCGGTTTCCCAAACAGAATATATTCTACATCCTTTTTTACGCTTTGTTTTATCCATGTCAGGCTTCGAAACCAAGCCACTTCCATAATGTTTCCTTGATCATCTTGAAAAGCACCGACCATTCGAACAGCGCGCTTAGCTCCAATGCTATCTATTCGTATGAACTTGCCTTTTACTTGCACCATAGCAGCTTCAGGATCTACTTCGGTTATGGGGTAAAACTGACTTCTGTCGATGTGTCTAAAGGGAAAGTAGTGCAGCAGGTCTCCAAAGTTCCTAACTCCCATTTCGGTGCGCATTAACTCGGATCGAGCAGGGCCAACGCCTTTTAAAAATTCTATGGGAGTATCAAGAATGTTCACACTTCGAAGATCGAATATAGAGGATATTAAACCATGAAAATGATGTCATCATTTGTGATTTTATCACGACCTTAGTTCTTTGAACTCTTTGAGGTGGCTCAACTGGGCTGTTTTGTTTCCAAGGAATGAATAGCTTAAGAAAATGAATATCCGATTTGCACAGAGAAATTTCCGAAAAGGCCAACATCTCAGCTTTAATCTTGTTATTTCGAAATGCTAAAAGTAGCTTGGTGTGACATCTACGCGCATCCTTTGCCAGAAAACCATCGGTTTCCTATGTCGAAGTATGAATTGTTGCCTCAGCAATTATTGCATGAAGGAACCATTCAACCTGAAAATATTTTCGCGCCGAATCCAATTGAAGCGCCTAGAATATTGGCGATCCACGATAAGGAATACTGGAGGCGACTAAACTCTCTAGAATTAGACAAACAAGAAATAAGACGCAGCGGGTTTCCGTTATCTAGACAGTTGATTGATAGAGAAATTATGATAATGAAGGGCACTCTTTTATGTGCTGATTTTGCCTTGAAATATGGCGTGGCTATGAACATTGCTGGTGGAACTCATCATGCGTTTACCAATAAAGGCGAAGGTTTCTGTTTGCTAAATGATTTAGCAATAGCGAGTCAGTATCTATTGGATGAGGGGTTTGCTAAGAAGATTTTGATAGTTGATTTGGATGTGCATCAAGGCAATGGCACGGCTCAAATATTTCAGAATGAATCTCGGGTTTTTACATTCAGTATGCATGGAGGTAAAAACTATCCGATACACAAAGAGAAAGGCGATTTGGATGTGGAGTTGGAAGACGGAATGCAGGATAAGGAGTACCTTGTTTTATTGGAGCGTCATCTGAATCAAATTATGGAGAGTGTAAATCCTGATTTTATCTTTTTTCAATCGGGCGTAGATATTCTGAAATCAGATAAGCTGGGCAGACTTGGTATTTCTATAGTGGGCTGTAAGCAACGAGATAAAATAGTTCTAGAAATTGCTCACAAAGCGGATATTCCGATTGTGGCTTCCATGGGTGGGGGCTACTCTAAGGATATAAATATAATTGTGGAAGCACATGCCAATACCTATCGATTGGCACAAGAAATCTACTTCTAAGGTGAACTATTCTCCCTCTATCATTGATTTGTTATCAATGATAAATTTCCCCTTTTTTGGATTCAGCGCATGGTGTGTCATGCTAGCAGCAACCTGCTCATCGCGAATAGCTCTAAAAGATGATGGTATTATAATGGATAGGGTTGTCATGAAAAACCTCCCCATAGATTCCCCAAATCTGAAGTGATCTCTTTTTCCTAATAGTAGGCTGGGATGGTAGATATAGATGCTTTTTATTTTGTCGAGTTTCTGAATTTCCAACTCCATTCTACCCTTTACCTTATTGTAGAATATTTTGGAATTAGCATTTGCGCCTGACGCACTAATAACATGAAATTGACTGATTTTTTGACGCTGAGCAAAAACAGCGAGCTTTACCACATATTCATAATCAACCCTTCGGAAAGCATCTTTACCGCCTGCTTGGGCCATTGTTGTTCCCAGGCAGCAAAACACCGCATCAACGTTCGGTGGAATCACTTTCTCATCTATGTCCTCAAAATCAACATCCTTGATTACCAGCTTTGGGTGTTCGGCATCTATGGGCCTTCTCACCAAAATGATCACTTTACCGACATCATCATTGTTGAGCAATTGCTCTAGCAGCGCTGCCCCGACTAATCCCGTAGAACCTGCAACAAAGAAGTGTTTTTTATTTCCAATCATAATATGTGATTATTCCATTTCAACCCAGTCTCCATGCTCGATAATCAGGTTGATTAATTCATCTACAGCTGCATCTTCGGGGACGTTTTTCTTCACTATGGTCTTCTCTTTATAAAGCGTAATTTTTCCGGGACCGGTTCCTACATAGCCATAATCAGCATCAGCCATTTCTCCTGGACCATTCACAATGCAACCCATAATTCCGATTTTTACTCCTTTAAGATGGCTTGTTCGAGCCCGAATTTTAGCCGTTGTTTCTTGTAGGTCAAACAAGGTTCTACCACAAGAAGGACAGCTGATGTATTCGGTTTTAGAAATGCGGGTTCGTGTCGCCTGTAAAATTCCAAACCCTAATGAATTGATCATTTTTCGGCTTCCGCAATTCTGTGCTTTGATCCATATGCCATCTCCAAGCCCATCCAAGAATAATCCACCAAGATCGGTAGAAGCAAAAAGTTGAAAATCGTTCTCGTCTTGATCGGTATAGCTGCGCTGAATGATTACAGGTAAATTAAGGCCTTCCTCAATCAATCTGAAAATGGCCACTCGTTGCTCAGGCATGCCATGTTTGTTATCAGTTGTTAAAACCAGTACAGCAGTCTTGTCGTGTTTAAGTGTTGCTAATAATGGGATATCCAGCGATGCAATATTGGCATGTACAAAATTGAGTTTGTTGGATTTGTTTTTCGCCACTACATAGCTTATTCCTTCAAAGTATGGGTAATGACGCTCTTCGTCACTCCATACTGCTGCATATTGAATAACACCTAAAGTGCCTGGGATTTCAAAATCCAACTGCTGATCGCCAACAAAAATGAAATCACATGCTTGATCTGTTAGGTTCCATTTATCTAATGGAACGCTGTAATTGCAGCCAATAGCGTGTAGATTAGCAACGCTAACCACGTCTTTATCTGAGAAATCGTGTATGATTCTTGGTACGTTATGGTCTCCCATATTCAACACTTCCAAGCTGGATCTTCTTGTGTATGAAAAGGGATCGATAGGGAGTTTGACAATTTCTGGAATAGGAGTGTGATCAGCCCTGTTGTTGTACCTGCGAGCTAAGGAAAACGCCACTGGCACTTCAAATTCTGGTTCTTCAGTCAACGATACTCTTATCGTATCTCCAAGTCCATCTTCCAATAATGTTCCAATACCCACAGCTGATTTGATACGACCGTCTTCGCCTTCGCCAGCCTCTGTCACACCTAGATGCAACGGGTAATTCATACCCTCATTTATCATCCTATTGACCAAGAGTCGGTAGGCTTGCACCATCACTTGTGTGTTGCTCGCTTTCATGGAAAGCACAATTTCATGATAATCATGATCACGACAAATGTTCAAGAACTCCATGGCACTCTCCACCATTCCTAGAGGAGTATCGCCATAGCGGCTTAAAATTCGGTCGCTCAACGAACCGTGATTCGTGCCGATTCGCATAGCGGTTCCATGCTTTTTACAAATTTTTACGAGAGGAGTGAAGCGTTCTCGTATTCTGTCCAGCTCTGCCTGATAGGTATCATCATTGTACTCTATGTGCTCAAACTTTTTCTTGTCGGCATAATTCCCCGGATTGACCCGAACCTTTTCCACAATTCGTGCGGCAATTTCTGCTGCGTTTGGGGTGAAATGAATATCAGCAACGAGAGGCGTATCATATCCACGTTTGCTCAGCTCTTCTTTTATATTTCGCAGATTTTCAGCTTCTTTTTTGCTAGGGGCAGTAATCCGAACAATTTCGCAACCCGCATCAATCATTCGTATGCTTTGTTCCACCGTAGCTGCGGTGTCCATGGTGTCTGTGGTGGTCATGGATTGCACACGAATGGGATTGTTACCGCCCACGCCAATGCTGCCAATCATCACCTCTCTTGTTTGGAAGCGTGTGTATTCAGTTAAACTATTGCAGTACCGCAGATCTGTGGTTGATATTTCTGACATAAGCGCAAATGTAGATTTTGGGGTTGGCCTATTGAAACAAGAAACAAGAATTTAAGTTTTGCTTACTAAGTTTGAATATTACATCGAAAGCATGAAAGCATTATATCGAGTCATTTGCGTTTTTCCCCAATGCTTTTATCAATCCATTCGGTTTGGGCTCAAACCGCATACCCAATGGGTGTCTATCAATCAATGGAGGAACTTCGATTAAAGTCTCCTTCAAAGCAATCTAATATAATAATTGAGAAACGATCAGGTGCAGATAAAGCCATGGTGGATGGCAATGATTTCAAAATCACGTGTGAAGATGAGGGGGTGTTCAAGAATGAGGTCAAACGCGAATGGGTGGCATATTCTGATGGGGACCACCTCTATTTGAATGGATTTCATTTCGGAATACAATTTTGGTACTGCCTAGTATTAGATGAGGCCACTTTGTTGATTTTTAATGGAGTTATAGACAATAATGACGCTGCAAAAGTTGCGGTTCTTGGTGGGGCGATTGGTTCAGCTGCGGCTTCAAAAACGGATCGGTTATACATTATGGATTTGCGTACCATGGAAGTCAAAAAGGCGAATAAGGACGTTACTCGAAACTACCTTCTTGAATTTCCTGAGATATTGGCTCATTACGATAATGAACCCAAGAAAACGCATCCTGATATTTAAATGAAGTATTTGAGGAAAATAAACGGTGGAGTAGATGGGACTCAATTGCAAGAGAATTCGAGTTGCCATCTTGATATGATTAACGCCAAACCCATTTACCTAGTGATGTATCGAGATAGTAAAAGACAATTGGATAATCCCGTGCAATTAAAAATGCAGGACACGGGAACCTTCTCAGCAATTCCCAATTCTTATTGGTGGGATAAATACTGGACAGCGGATTCGACACTAAACATTTATTGGGTAGCAAATGAAATGCAAAAATGCTTGGACATTGACATTTCAGCAGGAGGAACTTATTATGTCTCTGTTTCGCTTAGTGAGAGATTCAAGACTATCATGGTTGAGTTGGTTGATGATATTGAAGGTGAATGGGATTTAGAATTGGTTCGTAAGGCTCAATTTAAGCGAGAGAAAAATAGCGTTAAAGAGTAAACATTTCATGCGACTCTATGTTTCAGACATTATGAGTGATACGTTATCAGATATGGACATTGACAGAGTAATTGCCATGGCCTGGGAAGATCGAACCCCTTTTGAGGCAATTGAATTTCAATTTGGACTTACTGAGGCAAATGTGATTAAGCTGATGAAATCTGAATTGAGGGAAAGCAGTTGGAAACGTTGGAGAAAACGAGTGACGGGCAGGAAAACGAAGCATGCCATGATGAGAGCAGACGGAATGGATCGGTTCAAGTCGAATGCGCAGCGAATAATAACTGGAAATCGTATTTCTAAGAAACGTTATTAGTAAGTCATTGTCGCTAAGTATCGACATTGTGTGTTTTGCTTCTGCATTGCCCCCATACATTGAGGCATATTTCTAGACCCAAAAGCATAGCACAAGTTGATCAAAGATTTTCCATCCAAATACGATGATATTCTCGCTCGGATAGAGCAAATAGATCCTGTTAAATACGGAGAAACCAGAAATTATATTGACGGTGATGTAACGTATTTATCCCCTTACATATCGAGAGGAGTTATAACTACAAAACAAGTTCTGCGCAGTGTTATCAATCGTGGATTTAATCCAAGACAGATCGAAAAATTCATTCAGGAATTGGCTTGGCGAGACTATTGGCAGCAGGTGTGGATAGAGAAGGGTGAGGCCATTAATTCTGACTTAAAACACGATCAACCTGGAGTAGATAACGAGTTTTTATCACATTCAATCATCACCGCAGAAACTGGTATTAGTGCTATTGATCATGGCATTATGCATTTATACTCAAAAGGATACATGCACAATCATGTGCGTATGTATGTGGCAGCTATGGTATGTAATATGGCCAAGAGTCATTGGCGAACTCCTGCACGTTGGATGTATTATCACTTGATTGATGGTGATTGGGCAAGCAACGCCTTGAGCTGGCAATGGGTGGCAGGATCAAATAGCCATAAAAAATACTTGGCAAATCAAGAAAATATCAATAAGTATTGCCATACGAACCAGCATGGCACTTTCCTAGATGTTCCGTATGAGGCATTTGATGATTTTACCGTATCCGATGTATTGCGAGATTTAGAAGAGCCTTCATTTATTACTGAGTTACCCGCGGTAAATTCCATTGAGCTTGATCCTGCGAAGCCAACACTGATTTACAATTATTACAATCTTGATCCAACCTGGCGAGAGGGGCAACAAGCGAATCGAATTGTATTACTTGAACCATCAGTTTTTGCGAAATACCCAATATCAAAAAGGGTGCTGAATTTTACAATGGAGTTGATTCGAAATATTCCGGATGCTCAAGTTTTTGTGGGTGAATTCGTAGATTTGATCAAAGCGCATGGTCCTCGGTATGTAGTATATAAAGAGCATCCCCTAAATGGACATTATGAAGGTCAGGAAGAACCTAGAGAATGGATGTTTAACGCCAAAGGTTATTACCCATCTTTTAACGGTTTCTGGAAAGAATGCCTAAAGGATATGGCAACTCGCAGGTAATTAATTTGCTTTTGTGCGGTTTTGGAATGATGATCAGACCCACAATAATTCTAGTAATGTTTTCGATAATCCTAATGGGATGTGGTAAAACTAGAAATGAACGTGAAGGACAATGGGTTTTTATAAACGCCAATGTATATACTGTAAACTCCGATCAACCATGGGCAGAATCGATGGTTGTGGAAGACGGTGTGATCCAATTTGTGGGCAATGACAGTGGCGCCGATCTTGAGGATATGCTGCTGGAGGCCTATGAGCTTGGACTCGAAGTGAAATAACAAAACTCTTTTTTTTATCGTTTGCAATTTCCCCAACCATTGCGTCTTTGCAACCGTCTTAGAGCAAAAACAAACTAAATTACTATGAAGGTTTTAACCTTATTCTTATCACTTCTTTTCGCGTTTACCGCTTCAACCGTAGGTTACTCGCAGTGCGCCGCTGATTTTGATACCACTACCAATGGTCTCACAATCAACTTTTCTAATCAATCTACTGGCAGTTACAACTATGTAGAGTACGATTTTGGTGATGGAAGCTTTTCGCAGAACGTCAATAATCCATCACACACATATGCAAGTGCAGGAGTTTATCCTGTGTGTATGTATATAATAGATACGGTATCATTTCAGTGTTATTCTGAATACTGTGATACGCTGTTCATTGGCGGCGCAACTTGCGGTGCTTTTTTCGATTTAGATATTGATGGATTGGATGCGGATTTCTACAGCGAATCCCATGGGGCATACGATTCATTGTGGTATGACTTTGGCGATGGCAATGGATCTAACAATCCTGATCCTTCACATAGCTATTCAGCTGAAGGAACGTATACCATTTGTTTGTCTTTGTTTGATAACGGCACTATGTGCGATAGTGCGTGTTACACTATTTTCTTTACAGATGAGGACTGTGATGCCGACTTTACATTTGATGCCAGCGGCCTGGATGTAGATTTTTCAGATGAATCCACAGGTAATTACAATGCGGTTTATTGGGATTTTGGAGATGGTATTGGTGATTCAGAAGACGTAAACCCAAGCTATACTTATTTCACGGCTGGTACTTATGAAGTGTGTCTATATATCTACGATGATCAGTGGGGTACCTGTGAGTCGGAGTATTGCGAATTTGTTACTGTTACCGGTGGTGGCGGAGGCGGTGGAGGTTGTAAGGCCGACTACACATATCTTGCAGATCAACTGAATATTTCTTTTACTAATAAATCTACAGGAGGCTTGTTTAGCACGTGGGATTTTGGTGACGGATCGACTCCTGCCTTTGATGAAAATCCAACTCATTTATATGCAGCGCCTGGTAATTATGAAGTTTGTGTAACGGTAGTAAATCCATTCCCATTCTGCACTGATTCTTATTGTGAATTTATTCAAGTGAAAGAATATACGTGCGAGCCAGATTTTGACTATTCGTTCGATGAGTCAAACACATTTACTTTATACAATACCACCACCATAGGCAACGTAACATCTATGGAATGGTCGTTTGGCGATGGAAATACATCATCTTTCACTCAACCAACATATACCTACAATGCCGCTGGAGTTTATAATGTTTGCTTGACCACATTTGATCAAGGAAATGAGTGTGGAAAAACATGCAAGGATTTAAATGTGTTTCCATTAGGTTTAGACGAGATCACAGCTACTGATATTCAGATTTTACCGAACCCAAATAATGGTTTATTTGCCCTGCTTTTGCCCGAAAATGCGCAAGTGTCAGAGGTCAGCATAATTGATTTGAGTGGTAGGGTAATTTATAATGAGAGTGAACACCAAAGAAAGGCTCAGTTAGATTTCAATCTTGATTTGCCTGCAGGTGCTTATTTTATTCAAATTAAGGACGCGCGAAGCAAGTCATTTACTTTGAAAATGTTGGTGCAGTAAATCAGCGACTATGGTGCCGTTCTTCTGCGTTTGATGTATCCATTCAAGAATATCATGCTCATAACAATTACAGCTCCAACATAGAATAGTGGGCTCATGTATTCGTCTTCTTTAAAGATGATCAGCGCGAATGCAATAGCATAAATGGGTTCCATGTTGATGCTGATGCTCACCGTAAACGGGCTCAAGGTTTTCATTACCTCAATGCTTACCACAAAGGCAAGGCTTGTGCATATTAGACCCAATATTAAAAGCCAGATCCAATCAATTCCATTGGGGATCGAAAAAGATTCGGGTTGGAATAAACTGTACAGCGTGATGCCTATGGCGCCACCAAGCATTTCATAGGCTGTGATTAAGGTTGGTTTGTCGTTCCTCACAAATACACCATTTAAAGTGCTGAAAACTGCAGCTAATAATGCCGATCCGAGAGCGAGAATTATACCCAAACCATGGTCAGTCTCAGCTCGGAATATAATGGCTAAACCAATCAAAGTGCAAAAGCCCAATAGGACTTCAAAGCCAATAATCCTTCGCTTAAAAAAAATGGGCTCGATCAATGCCACAAACAATGTTGTTGACGCTAGTGTTGTAAGAGTGATAGATACGTTGGAGACCTTTAATGCTTCGAAAAATAGAATCCAATGACAGGCAATAATTAACCCTGTTCCTAGGTATTTTAGAATTCCGCTTCGTGTCGTTTTAAATTCTCTTTTTGTTACGACCATAAACACCGCAAGCCCTATAAAGGCAATGGACATTCGCCACCACACTATAGAGCTTGATGGGATGTCAATTATCTTACCTAAAATGCCCGTAAACCCCCATAAAAAGATGATTCCGTGCAGTTGGAATTGGTGATGATTTTTCTTTACGAATTGTGCAAAGCTCACTCGTTGCTATCTCCGATTTTACTCACACCACCGCTAACAATAAACTTCATGATATCCGCTGCCGAGGCATCAATTAGGGTGATATTTTCCGCTGGGACAATAAATAAATTCCCTGAGAAAGCATAGCTGTGTGGTAGGTACACGGCAACTTGTCCTTTCATTATTCCCAAGTCACTTAAGTCATCGCTGGTCATAAATCCGAGTTTTTGTACTGTGGCATTCTCATACATTTTGACCAAGACAGGTTGATCAAAACGTTTTTGATTTCCAACAAACGCAGTGATTAGATCTTTGATTGAAGTGAAAATAGTTTTGATAATTGGGGCCGAATTAAGCAGTTGATTACCCCAGAAAATTAAAGGTTGTGCGAGTACTGTACTTGCTAAGCCACCAAAAACGGTGATGGTAACCAATAGTGTCAATAATCCTAATCCTGGTATTTCATAGAGAATGATTCCATCTATGTAAATGAATGTCTGCACAATGACATACACCGTGGCGGCCACTGGTACCAAAAAGATTAATCCTCTTACGAAATACTTGGCAATGAATGAAAATAACCTACTCATGATTCTGAATTAAGGTGCAAAGGAAACACGGATGGGGGATTGAATGATTTAATTCTTCGCTAAATGTTTCAATTCCTCTTGTTCTGCCTTTTTAAGAGTGGAAGATACTAAGTCGTAAGAGTGGTCCAATAATTCGAACATTAGTTTGTCGGTTACAGATCCATCATACGAAATGGTATTCCAATGTTGTTTATTCATATGATAGCCTGGAATGATTCCAGAGTATGATGCGCGCAAATCTGTTGCTCGCTCAGGGTCACATTTTGCATTGAAACTTTTGAATTGATCTATGTCGCAAAGAGCAAACATTTTATTCATGACCTTAAACACCAACGTCTACGGGCCAAAAGGCAGCTCTTCCGTCACCCCGGGTTTTGCAATACAATACGTTCTGAATTCTTCAATATTCATTCGCTAGCATTCAGCATGGGAGCAACCCGTGATTGCTTTACCACACTCCGTATTATGTGTGATTTTATTTGACCCACCTTCGGAGTTTTACTGATAGTATTAGTAATAAGTTTATCAAGTGCCTCGATATCTGTCGTAAGCGCTTGTAGCATATAGTCAAATTCACTAGTAACCTGATAACACTCCATTACCTCAGGAATTTCAGGGACTGCTTCTATGAAATCATGCAGATTTGAGCCCTGATGTTGATGTAAGTTTACTTGTATCAAAGCCTCAATGGCGACACCCATTTTTCCCAAATTTATCCGAGCATGATATCCTTCAATAAATCCATGCTTCTCTAACTTCCTCATCCGCTCTAAAGTAAGGGCAGGTAATAGGTCAATTTCCCTGCTCAGATCTATATTCGATATCCTAGCTCTCTGTTGTAGAATTTGTAAGATATTGTTGTCGATATGATCAAGTTGCCGTGGCATATTTGGTGGTATATGAATTAAAGGCAAAAAATGCGTAATTAATTTGGTTGAATCGATGTTAGCCGAAGAAAATATTGAATTCATCGAAGTTCAATGGTGATTCACAATTCCAACACCAGATCAAGGTGAATGTATTCTTCCTGAGCCTCTGGTCTGTTTCCCATACCAGCCTTGCCTTTAAGTTGAGCAACAGTGTGTGTAATTATTGAGTCTTCAGGCGAAGGCTGAAAGAAGTCTAATTTCAACTTCTCGATCTCTGTTGGATCATCTTTATTGGTTGGAGCTAGCCAGTCTAATATTGGGTCTTGTGACAAAAGCACGGGCATCCTGTTTAGGTTTTTTGGGTTGTTGTGAATTTTACGCATCAAATCGTTTCCCTCCCTTGTAACGATAGTAAACGTGTTCCACTCTAAACCATCAATATTGATTTTTTCATATAAGCCAGACACGTACATCGGCCCCTCGGTTGGCTAAATATTAAAAGGAAACTTTTTTTGCCTTGGTGATGGTATTCAAAGAATCCATCTAATAGTATCACGCAATGTCGATCAATGGCCGAAGCCTTGAATGAAGGTTTTTCGAAGATGGTTTCACTCCGAGCATTGATGGTCTGATTCCAAATTTGCATCGTCTTTTTTTCATCCCCACACCAACGGGTAATAGGCCTCAACGAAAAAATCCAAATTGAATTTCATTTTCTTCTAAGTAAAAGGCCGGAAAGTGTTTGTGCTCAAAAGCGTTTAGAAAATATGCGCTGTCTTCTATTTCCACATTGGGAACAAATGGCAACTTATGTATTTGTCACTGCTCCAGCATTTCTTCCAACTTCCTTTTTAAAGTTGGATCTAGCTCACGACTAATAGCGTGTTTGAGGTTTTTCTCAATGGAATATGCAGCATTGTAACACACTCGTATTAATCCTTTTTATAAAGTACAGGTCTGCTTGGCGAGGCATCATTCTCAATAGGTGCTACTTGCAGATTCAATAGATAAGAACCATCTACTAATTCCTTCGGAACAAAAATTAACTCCGTAATGGTGGCATCCATTCTGGGGTTTTCTGGATAGTTCCAAAAAGCTTTGTGAGCTGCTAAAGCGCCATTATCAATTTCTCTATCTACTGAAGGTAGGTCGAGTAATAAGTGTTTGATGTTTTGTTCAGCAATCCAAATAGCGGCATCCTCGGCCAAGTAGGCTGGATTTGAGTTGCTGTAGTTTTTGTGCAGCTTCTTAGCATCGTTAGGCATTGTGCGAATTATCAAAGCCTCGCAGTTTTTACCAGCTAGGGTGGATTCAATTTGATTTTTAGTAATTACTAGATCCTCGCCTTGCTTTTCTGGTTCGATACTAATCAGCTCAGCGTCAAACATCCATTGTTTTAAATATTGGTTTATACTGAAACACTCGGGTGCAATATGACCTACGCACTCAGTGTGGGTTCCGTTTCCATGTGGATTCAGCGTCAGATTCCTGAAATTCACAGAACCACCTTCGGCTACCGAGCCAACAAAACCTTCACCGCGCACTGGCTCAATGGATATTGGGCCAACATACCAAGCAGAGGTTGCATCATCCGTAGCGCGAAATGGAATGGAAATGTCTATACCTTCTTTGAAATTCATGATCTGAGTTTGGCTCGAAAATAACCGTAATCTTTTTGTGTTAATCGTCCTGTATAATAATGAATAGATTTGGTTGATGCTTAGACTGATTCTAATTGGAATGCTGACATTATCGACTCTTGTTGGTGTATCTCAAACCATACAGGATTGGGATGTACGGACATATTCAGGAGATTCGTTGTTCATTCATTACGATCGAAATGCTGGTATCAGAGAAGATGACACCTCCTATACCAGAAGCTTTGAATCGGGTAAGAAGGTTTTATGGGACATTAGTGAATATGGACAATCTGAATCTATTCTGCCCTTATACTTCGATTCAGTCGCTTCAACCGATCCAAATTATAGTAAGGCAAACCTGAAAGTCTGTTACAATGCGGATGGGCAGAATGAATATAAGCGTATGATTCAATATTGGGCAATCGGGGATCAAGTATGGTATCACAACGAAATGTATCAGGGCTTTGATAATGTGTGCGATATAGAATGTGCAACCTTCAGCCGTTCATTTAAAGAACCAAATTTGAGGTATTCTTTTCCAATAGTCTTTGGAGAGGCATATGAGTCCAAAACCAGGTATACTGATGCGTCCATACAAAGAGTGGGCTCACCCATAATCTATATTCATTTTTTAAGCGGAGAAACCAAGGTAATCGGATTTGGCAGGCTAAAAACTGTAGCAGGCGATTATGAAAAGTGTTACTTGGTTGAAGAGGTTTATAATCAGATATATGATGGAATGTACCCTGGTGAGGCCATTTTCAAAAGGTGGTCTTGGATTCATCTAAAGGTCAAATGGCCAATCGCAATTTTAGAGGAATGGATTAGTCTTTACCCAGGTAGCGCAAGGGTTACAGTCTCTAATGCTTATATGATCCAAGCCAAAAGTTCAGAACAACTTCTTGGACTAGACAAGCCTAAGGATCAAAACCTAGATTTTTTTTCTAATCCCTCTGGTGGAATGATACGTTCAACAGAGTCTTTTTCGGGTTTAGTTTCAATTTATTCAAAGGATGGTCAGCTTGTAAAACAATTTGACGCAGATTTAATCTAAGAAATTAATCTAGCAGAACTTCAAAACGGGCTTTATTTTATTAGGATAAAAATGTTTGATGGTGCGGAAACAAACACCAAGGTGATCAAGAATTGAGGGTTATAATCTGGATCTTAGGTCAATTAGATTTAAATGGATTTAGAATAAAAAGTTATTCGATAATAAGATCTCGAATAATGGCATCTGCCATTAACCAAGACTCGGGCTGAATGGAAACATTCGTTTCTGAAATCAACAACCGCTCTTTGAGAGCTAAGGGCATTTGATCGAGATTTTGTTGAAATTCCGATGTAATCGATTTCGTCCAACCATCAATGGAAACACCATTCTTTCTCCTCAAACCTGTCATGATTTGCTCATTTGCTCGCTCATTGTCAGTCAATTGTTCTGATTCTGAGTAGCTCGTAATCTCTTTAATGGCTTTGATGTAGGACGCATTGTTCGATACATTCCAACTGCGCTTAATGTTTCCATCGAAGGAATGTGCTGAAGGACCAAAACCTAGATAGGGCTTGCCGCTCCAATAGTTGCTGTTGTGAATCGCTTTGGAGCCCAACTTTGCAAAGTTGGAAATCTCGTAGTGTTCAAACCCTGATCTTTCCAATAATTGATGCAGCAATAAATATTCAGATTCAATTTCCTCTTCTGATTTCTCGGTGACTTTTTTTGAATTCACCAAATGCGCTAAAGCAGTTTTAGATTCTACGGTTAGACAATAGGCACTGATGTGGTCTACCCTAAGAGCTATGGCTTGCTCAACATTGGATTTCCATTCAATTTCTGTCTGGTTTGGGATTCCATAAATCAGATCGATAGTTAGGTGCTCGAAACCAGCATTTTTTGCTTTTGCAACACAGTCTGCTGCTTCGTTTGCATTGTGCGCACGATTCATAAACTTTAGATCTCGGTCAATAAAAGACTGAATTCCAATACTCAATCGATTGATGCCGATAGATTTCCAAAACATGAGGTTTTCAGCCGAATGATCATCTGGATTTGATTCAAGAGTAATTTCTAGGACTTGTGATGTGTCAAATGACTTAGTGATTTGAGACGAAATTTTCTTCAGATTTTCATGTGTGAGAATAGAAGGTGAGCCGCCCCCCAAATATATACTTGAAATGGGGTCGCTTAGCTCAGATGCCCGCGAAGAAACTTCCAGACACAAGGCTTCAACCAGCTTATCTTGATGTTTAATCTGAGTTGAAAAATGAAAATCGCAATAGGTACAAGCCTGCTTGCAAAAAGGTATGTGAACATAAATTCCTGACACGGGTTCAAACCTATGTGAAATTTAGAACCGGTCTAGCTCAAAAAATAGACTTGGTGAATACATTTGCACCTTCCTAATGAAAGCGAGTTCTGCAACGATAAAATATTCGGTTCTGACAAAAATTTCAGATTATGCACAGCTGTGCAAAATGAGACTTGCTTCTTTGGTGGTATTCAGCGCACTAACTGGCTACTTTTTTGCGGTTGATGTTGCCGATGCTAATGCACTGCATATTCTTTGGTTAATTGTAGGCGGCTTTTTGGTGACAGGTTCTTCCAATGCCTACAATCAGGTAATTGAAAGAGATTTAGATAAGCTCATGAACCGAACAGCCGATAGACCAATACCGGATGGTAGAATGGCCGTTGGCGAAGGACTTTTAGTGGCAACGCTTATAGGGGTTATTGGTTTACTCATCCTGTGGATTGGGCTAAACCCCCTAAGTGCAATTTTGGGTGGATTGGCCTTGTTTACTTATGTAGCGATTTATACACCCCTGAAACGTGTAGGTCCAATCGCGGTCTTTGTAGGAGCCTTTCCTGGTGCAATACCGCCTATGTTGGGCTATGTAGCCGCAACAGGAGATTTTGGTTTAATTCCAGGTGTATTATTTGCTGCACAATTCATGTGGCAGTTTCCTCATTTCTGGGCTATTGCCTGGAAAGCTGATGCAGATTATTCGAAAGCAGGCTTTAAATTACTGCCATCTGCACAAGGAAAAGGACAGATTTCGGCTATGTACATTTTACTCTACAGCATTTTTTTAATACCCATCAGCTTGACTCCAATCATCTTCACGGAAATGGATTGGCTCCGGATGGTACTCGTTTCTATTGCAGGTATAGTCTTCGCTTGCTACGCGTTGATACTATATAGAAACCGAACGGATGAAGCAGCTCTTAAGCTCATGTTCGCTTCCTTTGTTTACCTGCCCGTAATTCAACTTTTATACTTAATTTAATTATGAAATCGATTTATATAACGCCTGAAGAGGCACTTGACGCAAAACGTAAAACAGCTAAACCATTAATGTGGGTTGGTATTGTTGGAATCATCATGTTTTTTTCGGGTTTAACCAGTGCTTATATCGTTCGGCAAGCGCAGGGCGATTGGCTTTATTTTGATGTTCCACAATTGTTTTACATCAGCACCGCGGTCATTTTAGCAAGTAGTTTGACTATGTTCCTAGCGCAGTGGCTGGCAAGCAAAGGATCCATGAAAGAAGCGACTGCTTTGCTTGCAGTAACTACAGTACTGGGTATCGCCTTTTTGGTCACACAATACGAAGGATTTTTAGACTTAGTAGAAAGTGGGATTTATTTCACAGGCATAGACAGTAATGCTTCTGGTTCATTCTTCAATGTGTTGGTTTGGGCACATGCTGCACACATAATTAGCGGTGTTTTGGCATTAATCTTTACAACAATTAAAGCATTATTGAATAAGTATACCGTTGAAAATCACATCGGTATTGAGGTTTGTGGAATTTATTGGCATTTTCTTGATATTCTTTGGATATACCTCATCTTGTTTTTAGTGTTTATTCGTTAACATTGCAGACCAAATCTTTTTAACTAGCCCTATCTATCTAACATGGCAGGAGAAGCAACACAAGTAATCGACCAAAAAGAACTCTGGGGAGGAGGTCGATCGCCTTTGAGTATAAGTTATGGCAAAATGATGATGTGGTTCTTCCTCATTTCAGATGCACTTACTTTTGGTGGATTTCTATCAGCATTAGGCTTTCAACGTCATCACCTGGTGGCAGAATGGCCAATCACCGAAGAAATTTTCTTTCACTTTCCGTTCACACATACTCATCTTCCACTGCTGTATGTAGCGTTAATGACATTCATTCTTATCGTTAGTTCGGTAACTATGGTTCTTGCTGTTGAAGCTGGACATAGAATGGATAAAAAGAGCGTTATCAAATGGATGGCTTACACCGTTGTAGGTGGAATCATCTTCTTGAGTTCACAGGCTTGGGAATGGTACACGTTTATTGCTGGTCCTGACGGTCTAATGAGCACCTGGGGTGATAATGCAACACTTGCACGAAATCCATATGGCCCTCAACTTTATGCGAATTTCTTTTTCTTCATTACTGGCTTTCACGGATCTCACGTATTAAGCGGAGTTATTTTGAATACACTGGTTTTGATACGTTCATACCAAGGTTTGTATGAGAAGCGTGGACACTACGAAATGGTTGAAAAAGTTGGACTTTACTGGCACTTTGTTGACCTAGTATGGGTATTTGTATTCACATTCTTTTACTTGATATAATCTGATTCTAGATGGAAAGAGACGACATTATTGAATATTCTCTTCACGCTCATCACAGCGAGGAAGACGGTAAGAAAATTAGAAAGAAAATTTTCTTTGTTACAGCATTGCTTTCAATTATTACTGCTCTAGAAGTGGCGATGGGAATAATTTGGGGAAAAGCTCACATTGATGTTGATGGCGGTGGATGGCTTACCATTAAGCTTGCCTTCATAGTACTTACATTGGTGAAAGCTGGTTACATTATTATGGTGTTTATGCATCTAGGGGATGAGCGAAAAGGTTTAAGATATATGATTTTAGTGCCTTACGTGATTTTTATCGCCTACTTATTCTTTATCCTTTACGAAGAGGCAGTATTTGTCCAGTTCATCAAGGATGCGTTTGCATGGGTATGGTCCTAAAGAAATAATACTAATG